>NZ_CAKKMF010000009.1 GCF_918697925.1 Arthrobacter sp. Bi26 | reverse complement strand
GTCCCGCCCCGTGATGAAACGTCCGGACATGACGCGCCTGGTCGTTAAGGGCGCCCGCGAGCACAACCTGCGCAACGTGGACCTGGACCTGCCCCGCGATGCCATGATCGTGTTCACCGGCCTGTCCGGCTCCGGCAAGTCCTCCCTGGCGTTCGACACCATCTTCGCCGAGGGCCAGCGCCGCTACGTCGAATCACTCTCTGCCTATGCCCGGCAGTTCCTGGGCCAGGTGGACAAGCCCGACGTCGACTTCATCGAGGGCCTCTCGCCGGCGGTGTCCATCGACCAGAAGTCCACGAGCAAGAACCCGCGCTCCACCGTGGGCACCATCACCGAGATCTACGACTACATGCGCCTGCTCTGGGCCCGTGTGGGCCGGCCGCATTGCCCCGTCTGCGGGGAGCCTGTGACCAAGCAGACCCCGCAGCAGATCGTGGACCAGCTGCTCGAGCTCCCGGACGGCACGCGCTTCCAGGTGCTGGCACCCGTGGTCCGCGGCCGCAAGGGCGAGTTCGTCGACCTCTTCAAGGAACTCACCGCCAAGGGCTACTCGCGGGCCCGTGTGGACGGCGAGCTCGTCCACCTGAGCGATCCGCCGAAGCTGGGCAAGCAGTTCAAGCACACCATTGAAGTGGTGGTTGACCGCCTCGTGGTCAAGGAAGGCATCAGCCAGCGCCTGACCGACTCCGTCGAAACCGCCCTCGGGCTGGCGGAGGGCCGCATCCTGGCCGAATTCGTCGACCTCGAAGCGGACGACCCCGAGCGGATCAGGGCCTTCTCCGAACACCTTGCCTGCCCCAACGAGCACCCCCTGGCGATCGACGAGATCGAGCCCCGCTCCTTCTCGTTCAACAACCCGTTCGGCGCCTGCAGCGCGTGCAGCGGCATCGGCACCAAGCTCGAAGTCGACGAGGAACTCCTCATCCCCAACCCGGAGCTCTCGCTCTCCGAGGGGGCCATCGCGCCGTGGTCTCTGGGCACCGCCACCACGGAGTACTGGAACCGGCTGCTGGCCGGCCTCGCGGACGAGCTCGGCTTCTCCATGACGACGGCGTGGGAGAAGCTCGACACCGACGTCCGGCAGACGGTCCTGCACGGCAAGGACCACAAAGTGGTGGTGCAATACCGCAACCGCTTCGGCCGGGAACGCAAGTACAGCACCGGCTTTGAGGGCGTGGTGCAGTACGTCCACCGCAAGCATGGTGAGACCGATTCGGACTCTGCGCGCGACCGCTACGAGGAGTACATGCGCCAGGTCCCGTGCCCGGCCTGCAACGGCGCACGGCTGAATCCTGCGTCCCTCTCGGTGCTGATCAACGGCAAGTCAATCGCCGAGGTCGCCGCACTGCCCATGCGTGAATGTGCAGGCTTCCTTGACAACCTCGTCCTCACCGGCCGCGAAGCCCAGATCGCCCACCAGGTCCTCAAGGAAATCCAGGCCCGGCTGACCTTCCTCCTCGACGTCGGACTGGAGTACCTGAACCTGGAACGGCCCTCCGGCACTTTGTCCGGCGGCGAGGCCCAGCGCATCCGGCTGGCCACCCAGATCGGCTCCGGCCTCGTGGGCGTGCTCTACGTCCTTGACGAGCCCTCGATCGGCCTGCACCAGCGGGACAACCGCCGCCTGATCGAAACCCTCACCCGGCTCCGGGACCTCGGCAACACCCTGATCGTGGTGGAGCATGACGAGGACACCATCCAAGAGGCCGACTGGGTGGTGGACATCGGACCGGGCGCCGGCGAGCACGGCGGCATGGTGGTCCACTCCGGCTCCTACCAGGCGCTGCTGGAAAACACGGATTCGCTCACCGGCGACTACCTCTCGGGCCGGAAGAAAATCGAGATCCCCAAAAAGCGGCGCAAATACGACAAGAAGCGCGAGCTCAAGGTGGTCGGGGCCAAGGAGAACAACCTCCTCAACATCGATGCCAGCTTCCCGCTGGGCCTCTTCACCGCCGTCACCGGCGTCAGCGGCTCGGGCAAGTCCACCCTGGTCAACGAGATCCTCTACAAAGTACTTGCCAACAAGCTCAACGGCGCCAAGCAAGTGGCCGGCCGGCACAAGTCCGTCCAGGGCCTCGAACACCTGGACAAGGTGGTGCACGTCGACCAGAGCCCCATCGGACGCACCCCGCGCTCGAACCCGGCCACCTACACCGGCGTGTTCGACCACATCCGGAAGCTCTTCGCCGAGACCACCGAGGCCAAGGTACGCGGCTACCTGCCGGGCCGGTTCTCCTTCAACGTCAAGGGCGGCCGCTGCGAGGCCTGCTCCGGCGACGGCACCCTGAAGATCGAGATGAACTTCCTGCCGGACGTCTACGTCCCCTGCGAGGTCTGCCACGGCGCACGCTACAACCGCGAAACCCTGGAGGTCCACTACAAGGGCAAGACCATCGCGGACGTGCTGAACATGCCCATCGAGGAAGGGGCCGAATTCTTCGCGGCCTTCTCACCGATCGCCCGGCACCTCAACACGCTCGTCGACGTCGGCCTTGGCTACGTCCGGCTGGGCCAGCCTGCCACCACGCTCTCCGGCGGTGAGGCCCAGCGCGTGAAGCTCGCGGCCGAGCTCCAGAAACGCTCAAACGGCCGCAGCGTCTATGTCCTGGACGAACCCACCACAGGCCTGCACTTCGAGGACATCCGCAAGCTCCTCATGGTGCTGCAGGGCCTCGTGGAGAAGGGCAACACCGTGATCACGATCGAGCACAACCTCGATGTCATCAAGAGCGCGGACTGGATCGTGGACCTTGGCCCCGACGGCGGTTCGGGCGGCGGCCGAGTGATCGCCTCCGGCACGCCGGAGCAGGTGGCCAAATCGAGCGAAAGCCACACGGCCGCCTTCCTCGCCGAGCTTCTGGCCTGACCATCTGCCGCCGGGGACACGTGCGGGCGGGCGCAGGCGGCAAGGACATACTGTCGCCGCACGTGTCCCCGCCCGCACGGGAATGCATTCACCTGATGCAATCGGCTGATGTATCGCCTGACGTATTCCTGAAGGAGTATGCGAATTTCTGGCATCCGCACACTCGTGAGAAACTAAGCCGGTGACGCATACAACAGTGCCCGTAATCTTCGACCTTGACGGCACTCTTGTCGATCCAGCCGGAGGGATTACGGACGGAATCGCCGCGGCCCTCACCGAGCTTGGCCTGCCGGTTCCGGGCAAGTCCCGGATGGACGCCATGATCGGACCCAAGCTGAGCCATTCCCTCACCGAAATCGCCGGGGTTCCGGCCGCGCTGCTCGAAGACGCAATCCGCATCTATCGCGCGCACTACGTTTCCACCGGAATCGCGCAGAGCCGGCTGTACCCGGGGATCCGGGAACTGCTCGAGGACTTTGTGGCCGCGGGCCGCCCCATCGCCGTCGCCACCCAGAAGCCCGAAGGGCTTGCCCGCACCGTCCTGGCGCACCACGGCATCGCCGGGCTCTTCCACAGCATCCGGGGCTCCGCTGCCGACGAGGCCGCCGCCGGCCCGGGATCGGCCTCTGTCCCCGAAGACGCCGTCCCCGAAGGCAAGGCCGGGATTGTCGCTGCCGCGCTCTCGGACCTGGCGGTGGCCGGCCCTACGGCGGCCGGCCGTGCCGTGATGGTGGGGGACCGGGCGCAGGACGTGGCCGGGGCCGCTGCGAACGGACTGGACTGCATCGGCGTAGGCTGGGGTTTTGCGCCCGACGGCGAACTGCACACGGCTGGTGCCATCGAGATCGTGCACAACACCACGGCGCTTCACGCGACGATCAACAGACTCTCCGAACGCCCGGGGATCACAGCCCTGAACGAGGTGCACACCGATGGCAATGTTTGACGCAATCCGCTGGACCACCCGCGGGCTCATATCCTCCACGTGCCGTCCCACGGTTATTGGTCTGGAAAACGTGCCCAAGGACGGACCGTTCATCGTGGCCCCGAACCATCTCTCCTTCCTGGACAGCGTGATCGTCCAGGCCCTGATGCCTCGGCCCGTGGCGTTCTTCGCGAAGGCGGAATACTTCACCACCGGCGGCGTCAAGGGCAAGGTCATGAAGTCCTTCTTCGAGGCTGTGGGCTCCATTCCGGTGGAACGCGGCGAGCAGGCGGCGAGCGTGCAGGCACTGAAGACGCTGCTGGACATCCTCGACTCAGGCAAGGGCGTGGGCATCTATCCCGAAGGGACGCGCTCCCGCGACGGGATCCTGTACCGCGGCCGCACCGGCGTCGGCTGGCTGGCCCTCACCACGGGCGCGCCGGTGGTCCCGGTGGGCCTGATCGGCACTGAACACCTGCAGCCCGCGGACAGCAAGTCCGTCAAACCGCAGCACTTCACCATGAAGGTGGGCGAGCCGCTGTACTTCGACAAGACCGGCCCGGACCACTCCCTGCCGGCCCGCCGCCAGGTCACGGACCGCATCATGGACGCAATCGCGGACCTGAGCGGCCAGGAACGCTCCACGAGCTACAACCAGAGCAAGTCGGCCGAATAGCGCACGCCATCCTGCTCTCCGCAGGGCAGGTGCCTCGGCACCGCCGGCGGCTCAGTAGACTGGATGTGTGGCAGATCCAGCGAGTTACCGACCCCAGACGGGTGAAATTCCGACCAATCCGGGCGTGTACCGCTTCCGCGATCCGCACGGCCGGGTCATCTACGTCGGAAAGGCCAAGAACCTCCGTTCCCGGCTGAATACGTACTTCGCCAACCCCGCCGGGCTCATGCCTAAGACCTACGCGATGGTGCATACGGCCAGCAGCGTCGAATGGACCGTAGTGGGCAGCGAGCTCGAGTCGCTGCAGCTGGAATACACCTGGATCAAGGAATTCACGCCCCGCTTCAACGTGATGTTCCGGGACGACAAAACCTACCCGTACCTGGCCGTCACGATGGGGGAGAAGTACCCGCGCGTCCAGGTGCTGCGCGGCGACCGTCGCAAGGGGACCCGGTATTTCGGCCCGTACACCGCCGGGGCGATCCGGGACACCATGGACACCCTCCTGCGCGTGTTCCCGGTACGGAGCTGCAGTCCCGGGGTGCTGAAGCGCGCCGAAGCCAGCGGCCGGCCCTGCCTGCTCGGCTACATCGACAAATGTTCCGCGCCCTGCGTCGGCCGGATCTCCGCCGAGGACCACCGCGCTCTTGCCGAGGACTTCTGTACCTTCATGGGCGGCGAAGCCAAGCCGTTCGTCAACCGGCTGGAACGGGAGATGGCCGCGGCAGTTGCCGAGCTCGACTACGAACGCGCGGCCCGGCTCCGGGACGACATCGTGGCGCTGAAGAAGGTCTTCGAACGCAACGCCGTGGTCCTCGCCGAGGGCACGGACGCCGACGTCTTCGCCCTGCACGAAGACGAGCTCGAAGCCGCCGTCCAGGTCTTCCACGTCCGCGGCGGCCGGATCCGCGGCCAGCGCGGCTGGGTCGTGGAAAAAGTCGAGGACTCCACCACCCCGGAACTGGTCGAACACCTGCTCCAGCAGGTCTACGGCGAGGAAGCCGGGCTGCAGGGCAGGTTGCCCCGCGAGGTCCTGGTGCCCACCGAACCCAGCAACGCCACGGAGCTCACGCAATGGCTCAGCGGCCTGCGCGGGGCCCGGGTGGACGTCCGGGTGCCCCAACGCGGAGACAAGGCCGCGCTCATGTCCACGGTCCGTGAAAACGCCGAGCACGCGCTCAAGCTCCACAAGTCCCGGCGCGCCGGCGACCTTACCATGCGCTCCCAGGCCCTTCAGGAGATCCAGGAAGCCCTCGAGCTTCCCGTGGCGCTGCTGCGGATCGAGTGCTTCGACATCTCGCACGTCCAGGGCACCAACGTGGTCGGCTCCATGGTGGTGGTGGAGGACGGCCTGCCGAAGAAGTCCGAGTACCGGAAGTTCGCCGTAACCGGAGCCGCCGCCACCGACGACACGGCGGCCATGCATGACGTGCTCACCCGCCGGTTCCGGCACTATCTGCAGGAGAAATCCGAGCAGGCAGCGGCCGCGGCCAAACCGGCGCACCAGGCCGCGCTGGACGCGGCAACCGCCGCAGCGGTCGCTGACTCCACGACGCCGGCGCCGCGGAGCAAGTTCGCTTACCCGCCCAACCTCGTCGTCGTCGACGGCGGCAAACCGCAGGTCAACGCCGCCGCCCGGGCGCTGGCGGAGCTGGGGATCGAGGACGTGTATGTGGTCGGCCTGGCCAAGCGGCTCGAAGAAGTGTGGCTGCCGGAGAGTGACTTCCCGGTGATCCTGCCGCGCGCCTCCGCCGGCCTGTACCTGCTGCAGCGGATCCGCGACGAGGCCCACCGCTTCGCCATCACCTTCCACCGGCAAAAGCGCGGCAAGGCCATGACGGTTTCCGCGCTGGACAGCGTGCCCGGGCTGGGTGAGTCCAAACGCAAGGCCCTCTTGGCCGAATTCGGCTCCGTGAAGGGCATCAAGGCTGCGACGCAGGAAGAACTCACCGGCGCCAAGGGGATCGGTCCGTCCCTGGCCGCAGCAATCGTCCGGCACTTCAATGCCGACGGCGGCGAGGAGGCAGCCACGGTTCCTGCCGTCAACATGACCACCGGTGAAATCCTCGACGCTTAGCTAGCGCCGTCAAACTTAGCTAGGGTAAAGACTTGGGTAACGCCATGGCCGCGGCATCACCGCGGCCATGGGCGCGAACCTGATCGGAACAGCAAATCGCACAGGCAGAGATGGGGCTTCACTGATGGCAGAGTCGACGGCAGGATCCGAGACGGATGCGGACGGCATGACGCCCGTTAAACCCGTCGAGGCGGAACTGCTCGTAGTGACCGGAATGTCGGGAGCCGGCCGGAGCACCGCCTCGGACGCCCTTGAGGACCATGGCTGGTACGTCGTGGAAAACCTGCCGCCGCAGATGCTCGGCACACTCGCCGAGCTCGTGTCGCGGACACCGCATTCGATGTCCAAGCTCGCCGTCGTGATGGACGTCCGGAGCAAGGAACTCTTCGTCGACATGCGCGCGGCCCTCCGCGCCCTGGAAGCCACCGGCGTGAGCTTCCGCGTGCTTTTCCTCGACGCTAGCGACGACGTCCTGGTGCGCCGCTTCGAGCAGGGCCGCAGGCCCCACCCGCTTCAGGGCGGCGGCCGGATCCTCGACGGCATCGCGGCCGAACGCGAGCTTGTCCGTGACCTGAAGGACACCGCCGACATCGTCCTGGACACGTCCTCGCTCAACGTCCACGGTCTCGCCACCGCCATCACGGAACTTTTCAGCGAGACCGGGCCGGTGGCGCTGCGGCTGAACGTCATGAGCTTTGGCTTCAAGTACGGGCTGCCGGTGGATGCCAACTTCGTGGCCGATGCCCGCTTCATCCCCAACCCGCACTGGGTGCCGCAGTTGCGCCCGCACACCGGGCTGGACCAGGACGTCAGCGACTACGTGCTGGAGGCCCAGGGCGTCAGCGAATTCGTGGAACGCTACGTCTTGGCCCTCGAACCGGTCCTGGACGGGTACCGGCGGGAGAACAAGCACTACGCCACCATCGCCGTGGGCTGCACCGGCGGCAAGCACCGCTCCGTGGCGGTCGCCGTCGAGCTTTCACGGCGGCTGGCGCAATATCCGCGCGTCACCGTGACCACGACGCACCGGGACCTGGGCCGCGAGTAATGGCGCTGCTCACCGGCCCGCTGCCCCTTGTCCCGCCCGCCAGCGCGGCATTCGCCAGCCAGCAGGACAAAGGCCCGTCCGTCGTCGCGCTCGGCGGCGGCCACGGCCTCTCCGCCTCGCTGTCTGCCCTGCGCCTGCTGACCTCCGAGCTCACCGCGATCGTCACAGTCGCGGACGACGGCGGATCCTCCGGCCGGCTCCGTGAAGAGTACGGCGTCCTGCCGCCGGGCGACCTCCGCATGGCCCTGTCCGCGCTGTGCGACGACACCGACTGGGGCCGGACGTGGCGCGATGTCATGCAGCACCGTTTCGCCCCCGGCAAGGGCCGCGGCGGGTCCCTCGATGAGCACGCCATGGGCAACCTCCTGATCGTCACGCTCTGGGAGCTCCTGGGCGACACCGTTGCCGGCCTCAAGTGGGCCGGTGCCCTGCTCGGCGCCCGCGGCGAGGTCCTGCCGATGTCCAGCATCCCGCTGACCATCGAGGGCCAGGTGAGGGTCACCGCCCCGGACGGCACCACGGCACTGCAGACCCTCACCGGGCAGGCCAAGTGCGCGGTGGCAGGGAACCTGCAGCATGTCAGGCTGTTGCCCGAGAACGCTCCGGCATGCATGGAGGCACTGACGGCGATCGAGCTGGCCGACTGGGTGATCCTCGGGCCGGGCTCCTGGTACACGTCCGTACTGCCGCACCTGCTGCTGCCCGAAATGCGTGAGGCCCTCTGCAACACGGCCGCCCGCCGCTGCCTGACGATGAACCTCGCCACGGACACCAAAGAGACCGCCGGCATGACCGCCGCCGACCACCTCCGGGTGCTGCGCGAGTACGCGCCGGAGTTCACGATCGACGTCATCCTGGCCGACCCGGCATCGGTCCAGGACCTGCCCGACTTTGAGGCGGCGGCAGGAATGCTCGGTGCCGAGGTGGTCTTGGGTAAAGTGGGGGCGTCTGGTCGCCGTCCGGTCCACGATCCGTTGCGGCTGGCGACGGCGTACCACGATATTTTCGGGAACAGTTAGGAAAGGTGCCATGGCACTGACAGCATCAGTCAAGGAAGAACTTTCCCGTCTGGATATTAAGAAGTCCTCGGTCCGCAAGGCCGAGGTATCGGCCATGCTCCGCTTCGCCGGCGGGCTGCACATCATCTCGGGCCGGATTGTGATCGAGGCCGAAGTCGACCTCGCCTCGACCGCCCGGCGGCTGCGCGCGGCAATCGCCGAGGTATACGGCCACCAGAGCGAGATCATCGTCGTCTCGGGCGGCGGCCTGCGCCGCGGCAGCCGCTACGTGGTGCGCGTGGTGCGCGACGGTGAGGCCCTGGCCCGCCAGACCGGACTCCTGGACGCCCGCGGGCGCCCCGTGCGCGGCCTTCCGTCCGTAGTGGTGAACGGCTCCGCCGCGGACGCCGAGGCTGTCTGGCGCGGCGCCTTCCTGGCGCACGGCTCACTGACCGAGCCCGGCCGCTCCTCGGCCATGGAAGTCACGTGCCCCGGCCCCGAATCGGCACTGGCCCTCGTCGGCGCCGCCCGTCGCCTCGGCATCCAGGCCAAGGCCCGCGAGGTCAGGGGAGTGGACCGTGTGGTGATCCGCGACGGCGACACGATCGCCGCGCTGCTGACCCGCATGGGCGCCCACGACGCGCTCATGGTCTGGGAGGAACGCCGCATGCGCAAGGAAGTCCGCGCCACGGCCAACCGGCTCGCCAACTTCGACGACGCCAACCTGCGCCGTTCGGCGCAGGCCGCCGTCGCCGCCGGTGCCCGCGTGGACCGCGCCCTGGAAATCCTGGGTGACGACGTCCCGGACCACCTCAAGTACGCCGGCGAGCTGCGGGTCGCGCACAAGCAGGCCAGCCTGGATGAGCTTGGCCGCCTGGCCGACCCAATCATGACCAAGGACGCCATTGCCGGCCGGATCCGCCGGCTTTTGGCCATGGCGGACAAGCGGGCCCAGGATCTCGGCATCCCGGGCACGGAAGCCAATGTGACGCCGGAAATGCTCGACGACTAGCCCGCCCCTAGAATCAACAGCAGGAAAATACCGGGAATGGAAATACCCGGGAACCGCGGCGGGTTGTTGCCGTTGGATCCCACCGCAAATCTTCCGGATGCCCCGCATCCGGATGCACAATCCGAGAGTTACCAAACCGGACAACCCGTCCACGACATTGGAGGATTTTGTGACCGAGTACGTACTGCCAGAGCTCGACTATGACTACGCAGCGCTGGAACCGCACATCTCCGCGAAGATCATGGAGCTGCACCACAGCAAGCACCACGCCGCCTATGTGACCGGCGCCAACAACGCCCTCGCCCAGCTGGCCGAGGCGCGCGAAAAGGGCGACTTCGCCAACATCAACCGCCTCTCCAAGGACCTCGCGTTCCACACCGGCGGCCACATCAACCACTCCGTCTTCTGGAAGAACCTCTCCCCGGACGGTGGCGACAAGCCCGAGGGTGAGCTCGCTGCGGCCATCGACGACGCCTTCGGCTCGTTCGACGCGTTCCGTGCCCAGTTCAGCGCAGCGGCGCTGGGCCTGCAGGGCTCCGGCTGGGGCTTCCTGGCGTACGAGCCCATCGGCGGCAACCTCGTGATCGAGCAGCTCTACGATCAGCAGGGCAACGTCGCACTCGGCACAACCCCGCTGCTGATGCTGGACATGTGGGAGCACGCCTTCTACCTGGACTACGTCAACGTCAAGGCCGACTACGTCAAGGCCTTCTGGAACATCGTGAACTGGGCCGACGTCGCCAAGCGCTTCGACGCCGCCCGCAAGAACGCGACGGGTCTCATTACCCTCTAAGGGGTGACGGGATCGACTTCCGTTTGTAACAAACCTCACATTACGGGCCGTTCGGCCCGAAATGTGGACGGACTGCCCCTGCACTTGCGGGGGCAGTCCCGGTTAAACGTAAGATGGATCACGGAAGGCGGTTAGCCTTCAGCAATGTGGCTGGTCGCCCTCCGATCTGGTAATTATCTCTGCCCAATGGCGTGCGGGATCTGTTAGTTGGCTTGAACGCCTTCTCAACTAGTCGTGCTCGCAAAGAGCACCAAGGAGACTGAAAACGTGACGACCCGTATTGGCATCAACGGCTTTGGCCGTATCGGCCGCAACTACTTCCGCGCCGCCCTCGCACAGGGCGCAGATCTTGAGATTGTTGCGGTCAACGACCTCACCAGCCCGGAAGCCCTCGCTCACCTCTTCAAGTACGACTCCGTGGGCGGCCGGCTGGCCGAAACCATTGAGGTCAAGGACGGCAACATCGTCGTCGACGGCAACATCATCAAGGTCCTTGCCGAACGCGATCCCGCGAAGCTGCCCTGGGGCGAGCTCGGCGTCGACATCGTCATCGAGTCCACCGGTTTCTTCACGAAGGCCGCCGATGCGCAGAAGCACATCGACGCCGGCGCCAAGAAGGTCCTGATCTCCGCCCCCGCGTCGGATGAGGACATCACGATCGTGATGGGCGTCAACGACGGCCTGTACGACAGCGCCACGCACCACATCATCTCCAACGCCTCCTGCACCACCAACTGCCTCGGCCCGCTGGCCAAGGTCATCAACGACGCCTTCGGCATCGAGCGTGGCCTGATGACCACCATCCACGCCTACACGGCCGACCAGAACCTGCAGGACGGCCCGCACAAGGACCTCCGCCGCGCCCGCGCCGCTGCCATCAACATGGTGCCCACCTCCACCGGTGCCGCCAAGGCAATCGGCCTGGTCCTGCCGGAGCTCAAGGGCAAGCTCGACGGCTACGCCATCCGCGTGCCCGTCCCCACCGGCTCCGCCACGGACCTGACCGTCACGGTGTCCCGCGAGACCACCGTCGCTGAAGTCAACGCCGCCCTCAAGGCAGCATCCGAGACCGACGAGCTCAGGGGCCTGCTGACTTACACCGACGAGCCGATCGTCTCCTCGGACATCGTTGGCGACCCGGCGTCGTCCATCTTCGATTCGGGCCTGACCAAGGTGATCGGCGACCAGGTCAAGGTTGTGTCCTGGTATGACAATGAATGGGGCTACTCCAACCGCCTCGTGGACCTCACGGAGCTTGTCGCGTCCAAGCTGGGCTAGGGTAAGACTCATGACATTCCACACCCTCAACGAACTGATCGCTGATGGTGTCCGCGGGCGGTACGTTCTGGTCAGAAGTGACCTGAACGTGCCGCTCGACGGCTCTACAGTGACTGACGACGGCCGCATCAAGGCCTCCCTGCCAGTGCTGGCGAAGCTCACGGACGCCGGTGCCCGAGTGCTGGTCACAGCACACCTGGGCCGCCCCAAGGGCGCCCCGGAGGAGAAGTACTCACTCAAGCCCGCAGCCACGCGGCTGGCCGAGCTTGCCGGGTTCAAGGTCGCACTCGCCGGCGACACTGTCGGCGGGTCGGCCAAGGAGCTTTCCGCCGCGCTGCAGGACGGCGAGGCGCTGGTCCTGGAGAACGTGCGCTTCGACGCGCGCGAGACCTCCAAGGCTGACGCCGAACGCGGAGCCTTCGCCGACGAGCTGGTCGCCCTCACCGGTGACAACGGCGCCTTCGTCGATGATGCCTTCGGTGCCGTGCACCGCAAGCACGCCAGCGTGTACGACGTCGCCACGCGGCTGCCGTCCTACCAGGGCGACCTCGTCCGCACGGAGGTCGAGGTGCTGCGCAAGCTCACCGCCGACACCCAGCGGCCCTACGTCGTGGTCCTCGGCGGCTCCAAGGTCTCCGACAAGCTCGCTGTCATCGACAACCTCCTCGGCAAGGCTGACACGATCCTGGTGGGCGGCGGCATGCTGTTCACCTTCCTCGCCGCAGCGGGCCACAAGGTCGCGGCCAGCCTGCTCGAAGAGGACCAGATCCCGGTCGTGCAGGACTACCTGAAGCGGGCCGCGGACGCCGGTACCGAGTTCGTCGTGCCCACTGATGTTGTGGTGGCGGCCAAGTTCGCCGCCGACGCCGAGCACGAGACCGTCGCAGCCGACGCCATCGAGTCGAGCAGCTTCGGAGCCCAGGGCATCGGGCTGGACATCGGGCCGGTATCGGCAGCGGCTTTCGCGGAACGGATCAAGGGCGCCAAGACGGTGTTCTGGAACGGTCCCATGGGCGTGTTCGAATTCGCGGCCTTCGCCGGCGGCACCCGGGCCATCGCCCAGGCGCTGACCGAGACGGACGCGTTCACGGTGGTTGGCGGCGGCGACTCCGCGGCGGCGGTCCGGACCCTCGGCTTCGCCGATGACCAGTTCGGCCACATTTCCACCGGCGGCGGCGCAAGCCTGGAGTACCTTGAAGGCAAGGAACTCCCCGGACTGAGCGTCCTGGACCGTTAGAAGCGCACTGACGGCTAGAAGCGCTGACCGCTAGAAGCAGCGGCGGCCGCCTGGCGACCTGACAGCGCCGGCCGCCAGCCCATCGAGCCGGCAGGGTGCCCTCCGCAAGGAGCCGGGCACCCTGCCGGCTGCTCTCATACAACAAGCACTCTTGGAGATCACGTGACCACGTCAACCAACGGTAAATTCGACCGCAAGCCCTTCATCGCCGGCAACTGGAAGATGAACATGGACCACGTCCAGGGCATCACCCTCCTGCAGAAGCTCGCGTGGACCCTGTCCGACGCCAAGCACGACTACAGCCGGGTGGAGGTCGCCGTCTTCCCGCCGTTCACGGATCTCCGCGGCGTCCAGACCCTTGTCCAGGGCGACGAGCTCGCCGTCGTCTATGGCGGCCAGGACCTCTCCCAGTTCGACTCCGGCGCCTACACGGGCGATATTTCCGGGCAGTTCCTGGCCAAGCTCGGCTGCAGTTACGCACTGGTCGGCCACAGCGAACGCCGCACCATCCACAACGAGTCCGACACCGTGCTCAACGCCAAGACCCAAGCCGCCTTCCGGCACGGCATCACCCCCGTCCTGTGTGTCGGCGAAGGCCTCGAGATCCGGCAGGCCGGCACCCATGTGGACCACACGCTCGCCCAGCTCCGCGCCGGCGTCGAAGGACTCACTCCGGAACAGGCTGCCGAGCTCGTTGTCGCCTACGAGCCCGTCTGGGCCATCGGCACCGGCGAAGTTGCCGGCCCGGAGGACGCTCAGGAAATGTGCGCAGCCATCCGTGCCGAACTGTCCACCCTCTTCGGAGCCGACGTTGCCGCCAAGACCCGGCTGCTCTACGGCGGCTCGGTCAAGGCCAACAACGCGGCCTCGATCCTGAAGGAACGCGACGTCGACGGCTTGCTGGTCGGCGGTGCCAGCCTGGACGCTGCCGAGTTTGCTAATATTGTCAGGTTCGAGAGTCACCTGTTGACGGATTAGTCCGGACACAGCCTGACCCCCGTAATCCAATTCTTCTGAAAGGCCGTCGTGGACGTTCTTCATGTCATTCTGCAGGTTCTCCTGGGCATCACCAGCCTCCTGCTGACGTTGCTCATCTTGCTCCATAAGGGACGCGGAGGCGGCCTGTCCGACATGTTCGGCGGCGGAATGAGTTCGGGCCTGAGCTCCTCCGGGGTCGCCGAACGCAACCTCAACCGGTTCACGGTCGTCCTGGGCATCACCTGGGGGGTCGTGATCATCGCCCTCGGCCTGCTCATGCGGTTCAGCACGGGCGCCGATTCCTAGGACGCCCGTCCGAAAACTTCATATGGGGTCCTTATGGCCCTCCCGGCATCGGGAACTCTCGATCTACACTGTGGCTGTCTTGCACACTTCCACCAGCTAAGTAGCAAGGAGTTCCCGATGCTGCATTCCGCTTCCGGATTCAAGGGAATCCGTGTAGGCGCCACGGAGGGGGCATCTCCCCGCCATGAGCCACTCAACGGGGCCGGCGTACGCCAGCCCCGTATTCGTGTCTCCTTCCGGTGCGCCAAGGGCCATGAAACCGCGCTTGTGTTCGCGCAACTGCCGGAGGAACAGATCCCCGGAGTCTGGGACTGCCGGCGCTGCGGCGGGACCGCAACCCGCGACGAAACAAAGTTTGCCCTGGAGGAAGCGCCCACCGAGGGCTTCAAGACGCACCTGGAATACGTTAAAGAGCGGCGCTCCAGCCAGGACGCCGAAGACGTGCTGGCCGGAGCGCTGGAACGGCTGCGCTCAGGACGGGCCCTTCCGGACGAGCTGCTCCGGGACCCGTGAGGCCGCGTTTTCGTCAATCAGCCACAGGGTTTCCCGGCGGCCGCGCGGCCCCGCCGCGGGAACCTGCACGGGATTGGCGCCGGCCAGCGCCAGTCCCACGGCGCCGGCCTTGTCGTCGCCGGCCACCACCATCCACACCTCTGATGCCGTATTGATCGCCGGCAACGTCAGCGACACCCGGGCCGGCGGCGGTTTGGGCGAGTTGTGGACGCCCACGACAGTCAGTTCCTTCTCCCGGATGCCGGCCTGCTCAGGGAAAAGCGACGCGACGTGCGCGTCCGGCCCGACGCCGAGGAGGACAATGTCCAGGCGTGGGAGCCGCGCCGGAAGTTCCGGCCTGTCGTCTGACATGTCCGCGGCGTGTTCAGCGGCTGCCGCCTCAGCGAGGCGGCGCGCGTAGTCCGCGGCCGCTTCATCCGGGCTGTCGAAGTCATCGGTGGAACCAGGCACATGGACGCGCGCCGGATCAACGCTGATATGGGACAGGAGGGCCTCCTGCGCCTGCCGGGCGTTGCGCTCGGCGTCGTCGGCCGCGACGAAGCGCTCGTCACCCCACCAGAAGTTCACCTTGGACCAGTCGACGGCCGGCGCCGCCGGTGATTCGGCCACGGCCTTCAGCGAGCCGATGCCCATTGTGCCCCCGGTAAGCACCACCGTGGCTTCGCCGTGCCGGTCCTGGATATCCACGAGCTTGGTGATCAGGCGGGCTGCGATCGCAGCCATCAGGACGGACGAGTCAGGATGGATGCTTACTCTCGGGTCAGCGCTCACTGGGACGGACACTCCTTAGATTGGTACGTGGCAGTCCCATAGTAATCACTTCGCCGAAGACTTCGTCCGGGTCCAGGCGGCGGAGCTCTTCGGCGAGGCAGTCTTTGAGGCTGCGCCGCGGCAGGGAGATCCGCTGCGCGGGCTGGCCGGGCTGGGTCAGTTCCGCGATGGTGAGTCCGGGCCGGAAGAGCTGGATGTCGCCGCCGGGCCGGGTCAGCCGGACGCGGCGGATGCCGGTTCCGGCCGGGTCGGCCACGATCGTGACGGGAACGTCCAGGGCCAGAGTCAGCCAGGCCGCGAGCAGCACGGTGCTGGGGGAGTCCGAGGCGCCCTCGACGGCGACGGCCGTGACCGGCGAGTCGTCCGCCTGGTCCAGAACCGCGGCCAGCTGGATGCGCCAGTTGGTCAGGCGGGTCCAGGCGAGGTCCGTGTCGCCGGCCTTGTAGGTGCGGCGGATGTTCTCCAGCGCCGCGACGGGATCCGCTTCGTTGGCCGAGTCGGTGATCCGGCGGTGCGCGATGCCCCCGACCGAGGTCTGGCAGGCATTCCTGGGCGCGCCGTGCGGCCACCAGGCCACGATCGGGGCGTCCGGGAGCAGCAGGGCCGCGACAAGGGATTCGCTTTCCTCGGCGAGTTCGCCGTAGCCGCGCAGCAGGATGACCTCGGAGGCCCCGGCGTCGCCGCCGACGCGGATCTGAGCGTCGAGCCGGGTCGGGGCCGAGGCACCGGCGTCGGCGAGGACGATGATCCGGCACGGGTGTTCCCGGCTGGCCTCGTTGGCGGCCTCGATGGCCTCTTCCTCGAGCCCGGAGCGGGTGACGACCACAAGGGTCAGCACCCGGCCCAGGGCGATCACGCCGCCCTGCTCGCGCAGGGCCATGATCTTCTTGGAGATCTTGGAGGTGGTGGTATCGGGAAGATCTACGATCATGGCCTTCTCCAGGTTCGTCCGTCGCGGGCAAGGAGCTCATCGGCCGAGGCGGGGCCCCAGCTGCCGGGAGCGTAGGGCTGGGGCTGTTCGTCCAGGCCGGCCCAGTAGTCCTCGAACGGGTCCAGGATCTTCCAGGACAGCTCGACTTCCTGGTGCCGGGGGAACAGCGGCGGTTCGCCCAGCAGCACGTCCAGGATGAGCCGTTCGTAGGCTTCGGGGCTGGACTCGGTGAAGGAGTGCCCGTAGCCGAAGTCCATGGTGACGTCGCGGACCTCCATCTGGGTGCCCGGGACCTTGGACCCGAACCGGATCGTGGCGCCCTCGTCGGGCTGGACCCGGATCACCACGGCGTTCTGGCCGAAGTCGTCCTCGCTGTGGTCGCGGAAGAGCAGGTTCGGTGCGCGCTTGAACACGACGGCGATTTCCGTCACCCGGCGGCCCAGCCGCTTGCCGGCACGCAGGTAGAACGGCACGCCGGACCAGCGCCGGGTATTGATGTCCACCCGGATCGCGGCAAACGTCTCGGTCTTGGAATCGGCCGGGATGCCGTCTTCCTCCAGGTACCCGAGGACTTCCTCGCCGCCCTGCCAGCCGCCGGTGAACTGGCCGCGGGCGGAGTGGGTGGAGAGGTCGTGGGGGAGCCTGACGGCGGCCAGGACCTTTTCCTTCTCGGCCCGCAGGTCATCGGCGTTGAAGGAGATCGGCTCTTCCATGGCCGTCAGGGCCAACAGCTGGAGCAGGTGGTTCTGGATGACGTCGCGGGCCGCGCCCACGCCGTCGTAGTAGCCTGCCCGGCCGCCGGTGCCGATGTCCTCGGCCATGGTGATCTGGACGTGGTCAACATAGTTGCCGTTCCAGAGCGGCTCGAAGAGCTGGTTTGCGAAGCGCAGCGCCAGGATGTTCTGCACCGTCTCCTTGCCCAGGTAGTGATCGATCCGGAAGACCGCGTCCGGCGGGAACACCGACTCGACGATGTCGTTGAGCTGGCGGGCCGATGCGAGGTCGTGTCCGAACGGTTTTTCGATCACGACGCGGCGCCAGTTGTCGCCCGCGGCCTGGGCCAGTCCGTGCTTGGAGAGCTGGCGGCAGACCTGCTCGAAGGCCTTCGGCGGGATCGAGAGGTAGAACGCGTGGTTGCCCCGGGTCCCGCGCTGCTCGTCGAGCTCATCGATCGTGTCGGAGAGCCGCTTGAACGCGTCGTCGTCGTCGAACTCGCCCTGCACGAAGCGGATGCCCTCGGAGAGCTGCTTCCAGACCGTCTCATCGAACGGGGTGCGGGCGTAGGCCTTGACGGACTCCTTGACCTCCGCGGCGAAGTCCTCGTTCTCCCACTCCCGGCGGGCAAAGCCCACCAGGGCGAAGCTCGGCGGCAGCAGCCCGCGGTTGGCGAGGTCATACACAGCCGGCATCAGCTTCTTGCGGGCGAGGTCCCCGGTCACCCCGAACAGGACCAGCGATGCCGGCCCGGCAATACGGTTCAGACGGCGGTCACGGGGGTCCCGGAGCGGATTGCGCCCCCGGCCGGCCGTGTTCCTGCCGCCGTTGTAGGTTTCTGGCATGGTTGCGTGAGTGCCTTAGCTTTCAGTGGGGGATGCTGCCCGGCCGGCAAGGGAGGTGACGAGCTCCTGGAGCTGCTTCACACCCGCAGAGCGGTCGGTCAGGTGCAGCCGGAGGACCGGGCGGCCGTGCTCGGAGAGGACCTGGGCATCGCCTGCGGCCTGCGCCGAGATCAGCTCGCCGAACGTAAAGGGCCGGTCCGGGATGGCGAGGTCCGTCGCGGAAGCGGCCGTGACCTGCAGGAAGACGCCGATCGCGGGTCCGCCCTTGTGGAACTGGCCGGTGGAGTGCAGGAACCGCGGGCCCCAGCCGAACGTGACAGGGCGCCCGCTGACAGCAGCCAGTTCGTCCCGGACACCTTCGAGGCTGGCGTAAGCGAGCCGGTCGAAATAAGCCTGGACGCTGAGGTAGCTGTCCGGGCCGAGTTCGGCCAGCAGGGCGCTGACGGCTTCTTCCGCGGTGTCGGCGTCGGCGACCCACTCACCGCCACGGACCTCGATGGCGCCGTCGGTGAAGTTCGCCGGCGTCGGCTCGGGCTGTGCGTCCAGCAGGCCGCGCGCGGCGATCTTGGCTGCCTCGACGTCGGGCTGGTCGAACGGGTTGATGCCCAGCAGGCGGCCGGCCACGGCGGTGGCGAACTCCCACACCATCATCTGTGTGGGCAGGCCACCGGCAATGGCGACCTCGTTCTCGCCAAGCTGCACGTCGGCTTCCGCCGCGACGAGCCGGACGACGAGGACATCGGCAGCGCCGAGGGTGGCTTCCGGGGAGGCAGGACCGGCGACGACCGGCAACACGCCGGTGCCAAGCTTGCCTGTGGATTCGGCGATGAGCTGTTCGGCCCAGTCGGCGAAGCCCACGATCCCGGACCCGTCCTCCGCGATGACGATCTTGTTGCGCAGCGGGTTGGTGCCGCCCAGGGCGGTGCCCAGGGCGAGGCCGATGTTGTCCTCCGAGTCCTCATTGAGGATCTCGGCGGCTTCTTCCGCTTCATCCAGGAAAGCCTGGATGTCCACTCCGGCCAGCCCGCAGGGGACCAGCCCGAAGGCCGTCAGGGCCGAGAAACGGCCACCGACGTTGGGATCGGCGTTGAAGACGGCGCGGTAGCCGGCCTCCCTGGAAGCCTTGTCCAGCGGCGAACCCGGGTCGGTGACGATGACAATGCGGCTCTTCGCGTCGACGCCGGCATCCGTGAACGCCTGCTCGAAGATCCGGCGCTGGGAATCAGTTTCCACGGTGGAGCCGGACTTGGATGAGACGACGATGGCCGTTTCGGCCAGACGGTCCGCCAATGCGGCACTGACCTGTTCGGGGTCGGTGCTGTCAAGAACAGTCAGCTCGACGCCAGCGGTGCCCGCGATGACTTCAGGCGCCAGCGAGGAGCCGCCCATGCCGCAGAGCACGATCCGAGTAACGCCCTCGGCCTTCAGCGCATCGCGGAGTTCCAGAATGTCGCTGACCAGTGGCTGGGAGACGGCAGCCGCCTCGACCCAGCCCAACCGGACAGCGGATTCCTGCTCTGCGTCCGGACCCCACAGGGTGTGGTCCTTCGCGAAGATCCGGGTGGCGATGCGGTCCTCCAGCAGTGCCGGAAGGTGCTGCTCATGTGCCTGGCGGGCTGCGCCGGTGGCGTCGTAGCTGAGTGTGCTCATGATGGGTTAGGAAGCCTTCCGTGCAGAGGCCAGGGCGCCTTCGACGTCACCCAGCAGTTCCTTCCAGCTGGCCACGAACTTGTCCAGGCCTTCTGATTCGAGCAGGGCGACGACGTCGTTGTACGAAATCCCGAGCGCGTCGAGGGAGTTCAGTGTGGCGTTGGCGTCGTCATAACCGCGGGTGACGGTGTCGCCCGTGACGGTGCCGTGGTCGAACGTGGCGTCGAGGGTCTTCTCCGGCATGGTGTTCACCACGCCGGGGGCGACGAGTTCCGTGACGTACAGGGTGTCCGGGTAGGCCGGGTCCTTCACGCCGGTGGAGGCCCAGAGCGGGCGCTGCGGCAGGGCGCCGGCCTCGGCCAGGAGGGCCCAGCGTTCGGTGGAGAAGAGCTCTTCATAGACCTGGTAGGCCAGGCGGGCGTTGGCCAGGCCGGCCTTGCCCTTGAGTGCCTTGGCTTCGTCGGTGCCGATGGAGTTGAGGCGCTTGTCGATTTCGGCATCGACGCGGGAGACGAAGAAGGACGCGACCGAGTGGATCTTGGACAGGTCGTGGCCGTTGTCCTTGGCCTGCTCGAGGCCGGACTGGAAGGCGTTGATCACGGCGCGGTAGCGTTCCAGCGAGAAGATCAGGGTCACGTTGACGCTGATGCCCTCGGCCAGGGTGGCCGTGATGGCCTCGAGGCCTTCGAGGGTTGCCGGGATCTTGATCAGGACGTTGTCCTTGTTGACCTTCTTGTAGAGGTGCTTCGCTTCGGCGATGGTGCCGGCGGTGTCCCAGGCCAGGCGGGGGTCCACCTCGATGGAGACGCGGCCGTCGACACCCTTGGAAGCCGCGGCGACGGGGGCGAACAGGTCGCAGGCGTCGGCCACGTCGGTGGTGGTGATTTCGAAGACGGTCTCTTCAACGGTGGCGCCGGCGGCGGCCTGTGCGGCGATGACGGCGTCGTAGTCGTGGCCTGTGGTGATGGCGGCGTGGAAGATGGACGGGTTGGTGGTGACGCCAACGACGTTCTTCTCTTCGATGAGCTTGCGCAGCGTGCCGGTCTTCAGGCGGCCGCGGGAGAGATCATCGAGCCAGATCGAGACGCCGGCGTCGGAGAGCTGCTGTGTGGGGGTAGTCATTTCATAACTCCTGGAAATCATGGGTTCCGGGGGCACAGGTCCCCCGGAACCGTGGGGTTGGATCAGTTTGTGAGGCCGGCCAGGGATTCCTTGGCGGCGGCAGCGACTGCTTCTGCCGTAATGCCGAATTCCTGGAAGAGGCGCTTGTAGTCAGCGGACGCGCCAAAGTGCTCGAGGGAGATGGAACGGCCGGCGTCGCCGACGAATTCCTTCCAGCCCAGTGCCAGTCCGGCCTCGACGGAGACGCGCGCCTTCACGGCAGGGGGCAGCACGGCGTCGCGGTAGGCGGCGTCCTGCTTGTTGAACCACTCCACGCAGGGCATCGACACCACACGGGTGGGGATGCCCTCGGCCTGCAGGGTTTCGCGGGCGTTGACGGCCAGCTGGACCTCGGAGCCGGTGCCGATCAGGATGACCTGGGCTTCGACGGTGTTGCCGTCCTTGGATGCCTCGGCCAGGACGTAGCCGCCCTTTTCGACGCCGGCGGTGGAGCCGAAGGTGTCGCCGTCGGCCTGGCCCGTGCCGCGGGCGTACGTGGGGATGTTCTGCCGGGTCAGGACGATCCCGGCGGGGTTTTCGTGGTTTTCCAGCATGGCCTTCCAGGCCGCGGCGACCTCGTTCGCATCCCCGGGGCGGACGACGTCCAGGCCCGGGATGGCGCGCAGGGAGGCGAGCTGCTCGACGGGCTGGTGGGTGGGGCCGTCCTCGCCCAGGCCGATCGAGTCGTGCGTCCAGACATACAGCGACGGCACGCCCATGAGGGCGCCGAGCCGGATCGCGGGGCGCTGGTAGTCGGAGAAGATCAGGAACGTGCCGGAGAACGCCCGGGTCCGCCCGTGCAGGGAGATGCCGTTCACGATCGACGCGGCGGCGTGCTCACGGATGCCGAAGTGCAGGACCCGGCCGTAGGGGTTGCCCTTCCACGCAGCGGTGGACCGGGACGCCGGGATGAACGAGGGCGAGCCTTCGATCGTGGTGTTGTTCGACTCGGCGAGGTCGGCGGAGCCGCCCCAGAGTTCGGGCATGACCGGGCCGATCGCGTTCAGGACCTTACCGGACGCGGCCCGGGTGGAAACGTCCTTGCCTGCTTCGAAGACCGGCAGTGCGGCCTCGAACTCGCCCGGGAGCTTCTTGGCTTCGACGCGTTCCAGCAGGGCCGCGGCCTCGGGATTGCCGGCCTGCCACGCCTCGAACGAGGCCTGCCAGTCGGTGCGGGCGGCGGCGCCACGGTCCTGAACGGCCCGGGCGTGGGCCAGGACGTCCTCGTCGACCTGGAAGGCGCGTTCCGGGTCGAAGCCCAGGACCTTCTTCAGGGCGGCGACTTCCTCCGCGCCCAGGGCCGAGCCGTGGATCTTGCCGGTGTTCTGCTTCTTCGGCGCCGGGTATCCGATGATGGTCCGCAGCGAGATGATGGAGGGCTTGCCGGTTTCGGCCTTCGCGGCGAGCAGCGCGGCGTGCAGCTCGGCCACGTCCTCGACGTATTCGCCGGTCCGGGTCCAGTCGACCCGCTGGGTGTGCCAGCCGTAGGCCTCGTAGCGGGCCAGGACGTCCTCGGTGAACGCCACATCGGTGTCGTCCTCGATCGAGATGTGGTTCTCGTCGTAAATCACCACGAGGTTGCCGAGTTCCTGGTGTCCGGCGAGTGAGGACGCCTCGGAGGTCACGCCTTCCTGCAGGTCGCCGTCGGAGGCGATCACCCAGATGGTGTGGTCGAACGGGCTCGTGCCGGCGGGAGCGTCGGCGTCGAACAACCCGCGCATGCGGCGCTGGGAATATGCGAAGCCGACCGCGGAGGCCAGGCCCTGGCCCAGCGGGCCGGTGGTGATCTCCACACCCTTGGTGTGCTTGTATTCCGGGTGGCCGGGGGTCAGCGAGCCCCAGGTCCGCAGCGCCTCCAGGTCCTTCAGTTCCAGCCCGTAGCCGGAGAGGAACAGCTGGATGTAGAGGGTCAGGGACGTGTGCCCGGGGGACAGGACGAACCGGTCACGGCCCAGCCAGTCGGGGTTTGCCGGGTCATGGCGCATCAGCTTCTGGAACAACAAGTACGCGGCCGGTGCCAGACTCATTGCCGTCCCCGGGTGGCCGTTTCCGACTTTCTCCACCGCATCTGCGGCCAGCACCCGGACCGTGTCCACCGCACGCTGGTCCAAGTTAGTCCATGACAGTTCTTGCTCTTCCAAATGTGGCACGAAAACCGGGCCCCTCTCTGTGCTGACGGCCGGCGGTACGCTCTATTTCCCGCCCCGGGCACAGTTCGGTGCCCGCTGCGGTTCGTACCAGCCGTTCACCATCGAAACGTTGATCTATCATTCAGACGCAGATGCAGAGCCGCCTGTACCGGCAATTGCCTGTATGCGTGCCCGTGTGCGCTGATCTAAGGACAGCCTAGTCCCATTCCACTTTGTGGTCAGCGTATATCTCACCAATTGGACGGGATTTCGCTTATATGAATCACCGTCCGCCGTTGCGCCTGTGAGCAAGCGTTAACGCGCCGGAATCATGGGCGCTGTTCGGCGGCCCGGATGCCCGGAGCTCCACGGTATGATGGGTGGTGGCCTTCGACTGGGGCAAAGATACGGGCGTGCGCCGAGCACGGAGCCCGATCTGCAGCCAAACGAGTTGCGAAATCCACCCGGGGCTGCCCAGCCAGACAGAACTGCACAGCCAGACAGAACAGAGTGACTGCCACCGTGAGCACAACTAATACGCCGCTGAACGCCTCGCCGGCCTCGGGACGAATGGGCTTCGGCCGCAAAGCCAAGGCCTACCTGGCGCTCACGAAACCCCGCGTCATCGAGCTCCTCCTCGTCAGCACGCTGCCCACCATGATCTATGCCGAACGTGGCTTCCCGTCGATCGGCCTGATCCTGGCGACGCTTGTGGGCGGGGCATTTGCGGCGGGCTCCGCAGGTGCCTTCAACTGTTACATCGACCGCGACATTGACAAGCTCATGCACCGCACGGAGAACCGGCCGCTGGTCACCGGTGAGGTCACCCCTCGCGAAGCACTCATCTTCTCCTGGCTGCTGGGCGCCGCGGCGATCGCGATCCTCTGGTTCGGGGCCAACCCGCTCTCCGCGTGGCTGGGACTCGGCGCCATCGTCTTCTACGTCGTGATCTACACCATGATCCTCAAACGTCGCACGGCCCAGAACATTGTCTGGGGCGGCGCCGCGGGGTGCTTCCCTGTCCTGATTGCCTGGGCCGCCGTCACCAACACCGTCGAGTGGCCCGCCGTCGTGCTGTTCATGGTGATCTTCCTCTGGACCCCGCCGCACTACTGGCCGCTGTCGATGCGCTACGGCGAGGACTACCGCAACGCCAACGTGCCCATGCTGGGCGCAATCGCCGGTGCAAAGGTGGTCTCGGTGCAGGTGGTCCTCTACGCGTGGGCCATGGTGGCGTGTTCGCTGCTGATGATCCCGGCCGGCGGCGCCGGCTGGGTCTACACGGTGACCGCCGTCGCGGCCGGTGGCTGGTTCCTGTACGAGTCGCACGCACTGTACAACCGCGCCCAGTCCGGCGACGTCTCCAACAAGGGAGCCATGAAGGTCTTCCACGGCTCCATCAGCTACCTGACGCTGCTCTTCATTGCCCTGGCCGTCGACCCGTTTGTCGGCTCGGCCGTCATGGGCGGCTGAGGCCTCCCCGTCCGTCTAGCCGACGCTCCCTCACCAGTGGTGGGGGAGCGTCAGCCGTATCCGGGCATGGTCCTTACGGCCAGGGGATACCCGTACGAACCGACCAGTCAACACCTGGCGAAGTAACACAGAACAGTCCCGACCCGACGAATCAACGCCGGACAGGGAGCGCAACCTCAGGGGGAGCCAGTGATCAACCGCAGCGATGTACTCCAGGCAGAGAGCCGCATCAGCGGCTACGTTCGGCGCACGCCTTTGCTTCGCGGGGGTACCGCCGCCGCTCCTCTCTGGTTCAAATGCGAGTTCCTGCAGCACACCGGCGTTTTCAAGGCCCGGGGCGCCTTCAACCGGCTCCTCGCTGCCCGGGAGCGCGGGGAACTCAACCCCGGCGTCGGGGTGGTGGCGGCGTCGGGCGGTAACGCGGGCCTCGCGAACGCCTACGCCGCGGCGGCACTCGGTGTTCCGGCGACAGTGTTCGTTCCGGAGAACGCCCCGCGCGTGAAGGTGGAGCGTCTTCTCGCGTACAACGCGACGGTCCGGAAGGTCGGCGCCGAGTACGCGGAAGCCTTCGCCGCCGCCACGGAATACGTGGAAGAAAGCGGTGCCCTGTTCTGCCATGCGTACGACCAGCTCGAAATCGCCGCCGGCGCAGGCACGGTCGCCGAAGAGATCCTGAAGGACGAGCCCGGCATCGACACGATCCTCGTCGCCGTCGGCGGCGGCGGACTGTATGCAGGAGTCGCGGCAGCGGCCGAGGGCCGGGCGCGCGTCGTCGCGGTTGAACCCTTCAACATCCCCACGCTGCACGCCGCCCTATCCGCCGGCCACCCGGTCGATGTGGCCGTTTCCGGAGTCGCCGCGGATTCCCTGGGTGCCCGGCGGGTGGGCGAGATCGCCTTCAGCATCGCGTCGCGTGTCCCTCCGACCTCCGTGCTGGTGGATGACGCCGCCATTGTCGCCGCCCGGTCCCAGCTGTGGAGCGACTACCGGATCCCCGCCGAATACGGCGCGGCGGCGGCGTTTGCTGCGCTCACGTCAGGGGCGTACACGCCCCGCGAAGGCGAACGCGTGGCAGTGATCGTCTGCGGCGCGAACACCGATCCTTGCACGCTGGAGAGCTCTCCCGGCGCCGGCGCCGCGGCTGCGCTGCGTACCGGCTGAACCGGCGAGCGAACTAGCGCGTGAGCGGCGCCGTGCCGTTGCAGACCGGTCAGGGCTGCGAACCTGCCTAGTCCGCGGATGTCACTCCGCCCTGTCCGGGTGCTGTCTGGGCGCAGCCTGCCCGGAAACGGCGGCGCTGCCGGCCTTCTGCTGGTCCTGCTGGTTCCGCTGGTCCCGAGCAACGTAATGCCGGTCGAAGCGATCCCGCGCGATCCGTCCCAGCCTTTCGACTGTGTGCCAGCTGATGACCGCGATGAGCAGGGTCAACGCGATGGCCGACACCGCGATGAGCGGCGGCAGATCGGCTGTCGAGCCGCCATTGAGCCACAGAATGACGACGTAGTTCCACAGGTACGCGGCGTAGGACACGGTGCCCAGCATCTGCACCGGGCGCGTCCACTTCGGCATCGCTGCCGTGCGGGAGGCGGCCAGGGCGACCAGGACGGCTGAGGCAGCCATGGCCAGCGGGCCGCCAAGGAAGATGAAAGCCGGTGTTTCGTTTGCCTTGGGGAAGAAGATCAGCCCGGCCAGGACGGCGGCGGAACCGCAGAGAGCCGCACGCCTGAAGCCGTGGCCGGTGAACCAGCTGAACACGTGGACCCTGTACAGCCGCAGGGCCGAACCGACGATCAGCCCCAGGCCCCACGTTGTGGGCAGCGCGTAGACCAGTGAGTGGAGTTGCGGCGCCAGGGTCGCCATGGCCATCACGCTCGCCGCCATGAAGAACAGGGCGACGGCGGCGGAGAAGCCAATCAGCCGGCCCTGGCGGTTGCGTCGCAGGGCGAGCACGAGCAGCGCTGGCCAGATCAGGTAGAACTGTTCTTCCACCGCCAGCGTCCAGAGTGGTCCGATCGCCATGCTCACGTCGAACGGCAGGGGCAGGTCTTTGAGATAGCCAAGCCCGGCGAGGACGGTGTACCCCACGATTCCCTTTGACCGGTCCCCAAGGACGTCGGTGGCCAGTTCGACGATCGCGTACACGCCCAGGAATGAGATCAGTGCCGGCACCAGCCGGAAGGCCCTGTGCGCATAGAAACGGCCGTAGCGAATTTTTCGGTGCCGTTCGATATCCCGGACCAGCACGTTAGTGATCAAGTAACCGCTCAGCACGAAGAAGGCAATGACGCCAACTATGCCGGCGCCTTGAAATATGCCCGGCCAGGAATGTCCCAGCAGGACGGCCCCGACGGCAGCCCCGCGGAGCACGTCCAGGCCGTCAAGCCGTGGGCGAGGTGCGGTTTGCTGGGCTGCCCTTGCGGGTCTTTCGCCGACTAGTAACGTCACATATCCTCCAGTGCCTCTATCTGGCCAGTTCCGATTCCAGCTGCATCAAGGCAAAACCGAGCCGTCCTACTTTCCATGAATGCGAGTGCGGCGCAGTCCTGCGCCGTATCCAAGTATCCCCGACTTCGCTGGACAAAACCTGACCCCGGCCGTCCCGGCCGCCAACCCGGCCAGGCTGCCACGCCGTCCGCGGACCGGCGATCGGCTGCATTTCCAGGCCAACGGGGCTGGGGGATACATGGCCCAGTATTCCCAAAGTTGCCCCCACCCGACAAGTGACCGGTCACTAACCAGCACTCGAATATTGGCAGAAAGTGGTCTTTCGGGGATCAGAGGTTGTGGGCCAGCAGTTCGAGCCCGATCACCAGAAGGCTCAGCACAACCTCGGCGAACATGATGGCGACCTTGTGGCGCAGCGGGATCTCGAGGCGCCGGATCGCGAGGAATCCGACGATGGCCAGCGAGACAACGAGAACGACCACCGCCCACCCGAGCGCAACAGCCGTCGTCCACAGCCCAAAGCCGGCCGCCGCCAGCAGAATCAGCGGAGTCACCAGGACGCCGAGGCCGTCCGCGCTGACGGCGATCATGTGGTGCAGTTCTTCGCCGGTGGGGAGCTTCGAATGTACGGTCAGGTGGCTGAGGAGATCGGCGACGAAAATCCCCAGCAGGGAACCGATCACCACGATGCTGAGGGTCGCCGCCGCGGCTGCGGGCGTGGTCTCGTCCGCGTGACCCCGAAGCGCCAACACCACAGCCAGGCTCGTGAAGATGATGTAGACGCGCTCTTTGAGGCTCGCCGCGCGCTGGCGGGCTGAGGGTGAAGGGGGCACGGTCGGTTCTGTCGCTTGCATCTGGGAAGGCCTTCCGGTCAGCGTCACGGGAGCGAACAAAAAAGAGCCCACTGCCGCGACGATCCATGTCCATGCCATCTCATAGTCCACCCGGAAATCCCGTCAGGGCCAGCCCCCGGAAGGTGAATGCTGTTGGGATCTTCGATGCCGCAGCGCCCTGACCGCCGCGCAGACAGCAAACGCGGAGTCACTTACGGCCCATCCATACGTTCCGGACGGGCGGTAAGTAGCCCCGCGTTGCTTAGTTGCGGCGTGTGCTGCGTCGTGTTAGTCCGCCGGGCTGTAGCGGGCGAGGTCCGCGGCGTTGGTGGCCGCGCTCATCAGCAGCGCCGCCGCCAGCATGTGCGCGCCGACGAGGAGCGCCGGGATGCCGTTGTAGTACTGCGTGAAGCCGATGACGGCCTGCAGCACCGTGACGCCCAGGAGCATGAACACCGCGGAGCGGAACGGCCCCTGGATCCGCCCGCGGACCACAAGGAACACCGCGAACAGCGCGCCGGCGGTCACCAGGTAGGCGGGCACTGCGTGGATGTGCGCGAACAGGTCCCAGTCGAGATCATTGCGCGGGGCGTTCGCGTCGCCGGCGTGCGGGCCCGCTCCGGTCACCACCACACCGAGGCAGACGGCGACGGCGGAGAGAAGCGCGACGGCGGTCATCACCGGGCGCGCCGCGCCCGGCAGGGCGGGAAGCTGCACGGTCCTGGCCTGGCCGGTTCGGCCGTAGGCCCGGTTCACCAGCAGGGTCGCGAGGACCACGAGCGCCATGGAAACGAGGAAATGCAGGCCCACGACCCACGGGTTGAGCCCGGTCAGCACCGTGATGCCGCCGATGACGGCCTGGGCCGGGATGCTGGCGAGCAGGCCGAGGGCCAGCAGGAAGAGGTCGCGGCGCTCCTTGCGGAGGTTCCACAGGTAGACGAGCATCATCACCGCGATGGCCGCCAGCGCGAACGTCAGGAGCCGGTTGCCGAATTCAATGATTCCGTGGAACCCCATTTCCGGGGTGGTCGCCAGGGAGGCCTCGGTGCAGCGCGGCCAGGTGGGGCAGCCGAGGCCCGAGGCGGTCAGCCGTACGGCTCCGCCGGTCACCACCAGCACGATCTGGCCGATGAGGGACAACACAGCCAGCCGCCTGACCGTCTTGTCCACGCTGACGGGCAGCCGGGAGGTGATTCCGGAGACGATCCGGGGAGTTCGTGACGCCGTGCTCACAGTTTTCTCAATTCCACTTGAACCAACGGGTTGCCGCGCCGCCGGCGATCGCCGTCCAGAGCAGCAGGACAAGCACGGAAGCACCATTGACGCTGCCGTACAGGAAAGCATCCCTCAGCGCCTGGCCCAGCGCGCCGGAGGGGAGGAAGTGCACCACGGCCTGCGCCAGCGCAGGGAGCCGTTCGGCCGGGATGACGATCCCGCCCAGGGCGCCGAGGAGGATCCAGAGGAGGTTGGTGATGGCCAGGGTTGCCTCCGGCCGGACCGTCCCGGCGACCAGGAGCCCGAGTGCCGTGAAGGCGGCGGCCCCGAGGACCAGGATGGCCATCCCGGGCAGCCAGCCCGCGGGGTTGGGCTGCCAGCCGAGCAGGAGGGCCACCGCCGTCACGACCAGCACCTGCAGGAACAGCACGGCCAGGACGGCCAGGACCTTCCCCGCAATCAGTCCCGTGCGGCCCAGGGGAGTGGTGGAAAGAAAGCGCAGGACGCCGTAGCGGCGGTCGAAGCCGGTGGAGATGCCCTGCCCCGTGAAGGCAGTGGACATGGCGCATAGGGCCAGGATGCCGGGCACGGCAACGTTGATGCGGCTCGAACCGAGTCCGTCCAACAGTGGCGTCACGGTTAGGCCGACCATGGCCAGCAGCGGCAGCACGATCGCGAGGATCAACTGCTCGCCGTTCCTGAGCATGGTGATGGTTTCGTATTTCCCCTGCAGCAGGATGCGGCGCAGCAAGGAAGCCGGGGCGCTGCCATGGACCGTCTGGGGCGCGCTGCCGCGTCGTGCGCTCTCCAGCGGGGCGCCACCTGTTACGCGGGTCATCGGATCTCCCTTCCGGAGATGTCCAGGAAGACGTCCTCGAGGCTGCGGGCTTCAAGGCTCAGGGAGCTGGGCATGATCCCGCGCACGGCCCACCATGCGGTGATCGCGGCGAGGTCGGCGGGGGTCAGGGCGCCGGTCGCGGCGTAGCTGCCTGCCCGCGCCTCGGTGATGTCGACGCCGTCGGGCAGCACGCCGGTGAAGTCCAGGCCGGGCTCGGTTTCGAACAGCAGGGTGCGGATGTGCTGGGATGCGTCGCCGGCGGGCAGCTGGTGCCGCAGGAGCTCGGCGACCGTTCCTTCGGCGACGTTGCGGCCGGCGTCGATGATGTAAACATAGTCCGCGAGGCGCTGGGCGTCGTCCATCAGGTGCGTCGTGAGGATGATGCCCATGCCGCTGTTGCGCAGTTCGGAGATCAGGTCGAAGACCATTTGTCGGGACTGCGGGTCCAGGCCCGCGCTCGGCTCGTCGAGGAACAGAACCTCCGGATTGCCGACCAGAGCCGCGGCCAGGGCGAGGCGCTGCTTCTGCCCACCGGACAGGCGCCGCACATTGGTGCGGCTGAACGAGTCAATCCCCAGCCGTCCGATCAGCTCATCTACCGGCCACGGGTCCTGGTACATGCCGGCAATGTGCCGCAGCAGGGGGATGGGCCGGGCTGACGGTGGCAGGCCGCCGTCCTGCAGCATGACCCCCACGCGGGCGCGAAGCCCGGCGCCGGCCGAATCCGGGTCCTGGCCCAGTAGGCTGATGGCGCCGGCAGTACGCTTTTGCAGCCCCTGGGCGCATTCAATGGTGGTGGTTTTGCCGGCGCCGTTGGCGCCGAGCAGGGCCGTGACCTGGCCGCGTTCGGCAATGAGGGAAAGGCCGCTGACCACGCGCAGCATCTTGCCGTCGAGGGTGGGCAGTGGACCAACATCCTTGACAAGCCCGTTGATGGTCAGAACGGGGGATTCGGGAGATCGCACCACAGCATTCTACGCGATGTAGTACGTCGCCTCCCCGGAGGGGCCGGGCCCGCAGGCAAGCCATGCCTTACTGGAATGCCGGAGTAAATTACGACATGATTGTGTTGTGTATTCCATGAGCTCCTCTGCGTCCGCAGCCCCGACCGGGCGCGGCGCCGCGCGCGTCGGGTCCGCCCGGGCACACGTGGCGGCCGTTCCCGACGTCGTTCCCGCCGCCGGCAGCCACACCCACGACGCTGAAGAGCGCACGCGTGACCGTGTCCTGAACGCGGTGCTGGAGCATGGACCCATCAGCGCAGCCGAACTCGGCGACCTCCTGGGCTTCACCCCGGCTGCCGTGCGCCGCCACCTCGACCACCTCGCGCGCAGCGGAGTGATTGAGGTCAAGCGGGTTGCCCGCGCCGGTGCGGGCGCCGGACGGCCCGCCCGCCGCTACGTCCTGAGCTCCCAGGGCCAGTCGACCCTGGGCAACGACTATCTCGACATCGCCTCCGTCGCGCTGCGCCGCCTGGAAGAGGCGGCCGGCCCCGAGGCGGTGCGGCAGTTCGCCGTCGAGCGGTTCGCCGACATGGAGCGCCGCTACGCACCCGAGATCGAGCAGGCCGGACCGGACATCACGGCCCGCGCCCAGGCTCTCTCCGAGGCGCTGAGCCGCGACGGTTTCGTGGCCTCGGCGCAGTCGCTCGAAGCCAAGGCGCCGCTGCCGGCCGCGCTCTCCAGCGTCCAGCTCTGCCAGGGGCACTGCCCCATCCAGCACCTGGCGGCCCAGTTCCCCGTGTTCTGCGACGTGGAGACCGAAGTGTTCGCCCGGCTGGTCGGCGTCGATGTGCGCCGGCTCTCCACCCTGGCCCGCGGCGGGCACGTCTGCACCACCCACATACCTACGGGCCGTCCGGCCGCCGTCGGGACTTCCAGTCCCGCAGCCCCGGTCAACCCGGACGAAGTATCCAACCATCTCCAAGAAAGGCCGTGATGACGGACCAACTATCAGAGAAGAAGGTTGCTGGCTCTACTGTGATTTCGGAGATTCTGGAAAAGAATCCCGAGCTCCACGGAATCGGCACCTATGAATACGGCTGGGCCGACAAGAACGACGTCGGGGCCAACGCCCGCCGCGGCATCGATGAAGACGTTGTCCGCGACATTTCGGCCAAGAAGAACGAGCCAGAGTGGATGCTGGACCTCCGCCTCAAGGGCCTGAAGTACTTCGACCGCAAGCCCATGCCCACCTGGGGCGCGGACCTGTCCGGCATCGACTTCGACAACATCAAGTACTTCGTGCGCTCCACCGAGAAGCAGGCCGCAACCTGGGAAGACCTCCCCGAGGACATCCGGAACACGTACGAGAAGCTGGGCATCCCGGAAGCCGAGCGCAGCCGCCTCGTCTCCGGCGTCGCCGCCCAGTACGAGTCTGAGGTTGTCTACCACCAGATCCGCGAGGACCTGGAACAGCAGGGCGTCATCTTCCTGGACACAGACACCGCGCTGCGCGAACACCCGGAGATCTTCCAGGAGTACTTCGGCACCATCATCCCGGTGGGCGACAACAAGTTCGCCTCGCTGAACACGGCCGTCTGGTCCGGCGGATCCTTCGTGTACGTGCCCAAGGGCGTCCACGTGGACATCCCGCTGCAGGCCTACTTCCGCATCAACACGGAAAACATGGGCCAGTTCGAGCGCACGCTGATCATCGCGGACGAGGACTCCTACGTCCACTACATCGAAGGCTGCACCGCGCCGATCTACACCTCGGACTCGCTGCACTCCGCCGTCGTGGAAATCATCGTGAAGAAGGGCGCCCGCGTCCGCTACACGACCATCCAGAACTGGTCCACGAACGTGTACAACCTGGTGACCAAGCGCGCCATCTGCGAAGAGGGCGCCACGATGGAGTGGATCGATGGCAACATCGGCTCCAAGGTCACCATGAAGTACCCGGCCGTCTACCTCGTGGGCGAAGGCGCCAAGGGCGAAACCCTGTCCATCGCGTTCGCCGGCGAAGGCCAGCACCAGGACACCGGCTCCAAGATGGTCCACATCGCGCCCAACACCAAGAGCTCGATCATCTCCAAGTCCGTGGCCCGCGGCGGCGGCCGCGCTGCCTACCGCGGCCTGGTCCAGGTCCGCGAAGGCGCCAAGCACTCGGCCAACACGGTCCGCTGTGACGCCCTCCTGGTGGACACCATCAGCCGCTCGGACACCTACCCGTACATCGACATCCGCGAGGACGACGTCACCATGGGCCACGAGGCCACGGTCTCGCGCGTCAGCGAAGAGCAGCTGTTCTACCTGATGTCCCGCGGCATGCGCGAAGACGAGGCCATGGCGATGATCGTCCGCGGCTTCATCGAGCCGATTGCCCGCGAACTGCCGATGGAATACGCCCTCGAGCTAAACCGACTGATTGAACTGCAGATGGAAGGATCGGTCGGTTAATGACTGACATCACTACTGAAAAGGCCCGCATCGGCGCGCCCTCAGCCCAGCCGTTCATCAACGGTTTCACCGAGGAAGGCGAAAGCCTTTCACCCCTGAACGCAGCGGAGTCCAAAGCGCCGCTGGCCGGCGAAGCCGTCAAGCGCCACTCGCACGGCGGCGGCGTCGGCATTCCGGACAGCTCACGCGCCGGCCGCCTGACCTCCTACAAGCTGGCGGATTTCAAGCCGCTGACCGGCATGGAAGAAGACTGGCGGTTCACCCCGCTCAAGCGCCTCCGCGGCCTGCACACCGAGGTCCTGGGCGGTGCCGCGCCGGCCGTGAGCATCACCGCTCCGGACAGCGTCAGGGTTGAGACCGTCGGCCGCGACGACCGCCGGATCGGCTCCGCCGCCATCCCCGAGGACCGCGTCTCCGCGAACGCCTGGGAGAACTTCGCCGAGGCCACCGTCATCACCGTCCCGTCCGAGGTCCAGGTGGACGGCGAGGTCAGCGTCCTGCTGACCGGGCAGGGCACCGAGGCTTCCGCACAGCACATCGTGATCGTCGCGGAAAAGTTCTCCAAGTCGGTCGTCGTCCTGGACCACCAGGGCACCGCCGTCGTCTCGGAAAACGTCGAAATCCTCGTTGAGGACGGCGCGCAGCTGACCGTCATCTCGCTCCAGGAATGGAACGACGACGCCGTGCACGCCTCCTCCCAGCAGGTCAAGCTCGGCCGCGACGCCAAATTCAAGCACATTGTTGTCAGCCTCGGCGGCGACCTCGTGCGCGTCACGCCCTCGGCCCGCTTCACCGCCCCGGGCGCCGAAGTGGAACTGTTTGGCCTGTACTTCGCCGACGCCGGCCAGCACCTCGAGCAGCGCCTGTTCGTGGACCACGCCGTGGCCAACTGCAAGTCCAACGTCCTGTACAAGGGCGCCCTGCAGGGCCGTAACGCGCACACCGTGTGGGTGGGTGACGTTCTGATCCGCAAGGAAGCAGAAGGCACCGACACCTACGAGGCCAACCGCAACCTGGTCCTGACCGACGGCGCCCGCGCCGATTCCGTGCCGAACCTTGAGATCGAAACCGGCCTGATCGCCGGCGCCGGACACGCCAGCGCCACCGGACGGTTCGACGACCAGCACCTGTTCTACCTGATGGCCCGTGGCATCCCTGAAGACGTGGCCCGCCGCCTGGTGGTCCGCGGGTTCCTGAACGAGATCATCCAGAAGATCAACGTTCCGGCCATCGAAGAGCGCCTCACGGAAGCCGTCGAGCGCGAACTCGCGGCAACGAACCACTAGTGCGCAGCACTAGAGAACACGGAACACATCAATGACTGAACAGCCAAAGGGCGAACTAGTCTGCAACGCCAGCGAGATCCAACTCAAGCAGGCGCTGCGGATCCTGATCGACGACTACCCCGTAGCGATCGTGAAGGACTCGATGGGGGAGATCCACGCGATCGGCGACACCTGCTCGCACGCGGACATCTCTCTCTCCGAAGGAGAGGTTGAAGGCTGCAAGATCGAGTGCTGGGGCCACGGTTCCCAGTTCGACCTGCGCACCGGCGAGCCGCTCCAGCTGCCAGCCTATGATCCTGTTCCCGTGTTTGCCGTGACCGTCCTGGATGACGAGGTCTACGTGGACTTCACCAACGTCCTGAACGGCGCCGAGGCTCCAAACTTCAGCTAGCTGCCTGCAGCCGGCAACTCGCACAAGAAAACTTATCGCCAAGAAAACGCACAGTGCCGGAGGGCACGGTGCAGAGGAGAACAAGACATATGTCGACTCTTGAGATCAAGGACCTGCACGTCAGCATTGACACCGAGCAGGGCACCAAGGAAATCCTGAAGGGCGTCAGCCTGACCATCAGGACCGGCGAGACGCATGCCATCATGGGCCCGAACGGTTCCGGCAAGTCCACGCTGGCGTCCACCATCGCCGGGCACCCGCGTTACAACGTCACCTCCGGCACCATCACGCTCGACGGTGAGGACGTCCTCGCGATGACCGTTGACGAGCGCGCCCGCGCCGGCCTTTTCCTTGCCATGCAGTACCCGGTGGAGGTCCCGGGCGTCAGCATGACCAACTTCCTGCGCACCGCCAAGACCGCGATCGACGGCGAAGCGCCCAAGCTGCGCACCTGGACCAAGGACGTCAAAGAGGCCATGGCGCAGCTGCGCATCGACGCCGACTTCACCCAGCGCAACGTCAACGAAGGCTTCTCCGGCGGCGAGAAGAAGCGCGTCGAGATCCTCCAGCTGGAGCTCTTCAAGCCGAAGTTCGCCATCCTCGACGAGACCGACTCCGGCCTCGACGTCGACGCGCTGAAGGTTGTCTCCGAGGGCGTCAACCGCGCCCACGGCGAAGGCAACATGGGCACCCTGCTCATCACGCACTACACCCGGATCCTGCGCTACATCAAGCCGGACTTCGTGCACGTGTTCGTCGATGGCCAGGTTGTGGAAGAGGGCGGCCCGGAGCTCGCCGACCGCCTCGAAGACGAAGGCTACGACCGCTACGCCACCGGCGCAGGGGCGGCCACCATCGCTGCCGCCTCGGCTGCAGCCCAGGCGTAGTTAGGACTCCGCGATGACCGAACTCAATGTGGCCCGCACGGGCCTCGAGGATGTCGAAGAGGCGCTCAAGGATGTGATCGACCCGGAACTCGGGGTCAACATCGTTGATCTGGGCCTGCTGTACGGTCTGAAGTACTCAGACGACGACGGCGCCCTGCTGATCGACATGACGCTCACCACCGCCGCCTGCCCGCTCACCGATGTCATCGAGGAGCAGGTCGGCAAGGCCCTGGACGGGGTCGTCGATGAATGGCGGCTCAACTGGGTGTGGATGCCGCCATGGGGTCCGGAACGGATCACCGAGGACGGCCGCGACCAGATGCGCGCCCTGGGCTTCAACATCTAGGTCCCCACCGCCTCCCTAGCCTCGCTTCGCTCGGCCAGGGAACCCTCGGCGGCGGAGGCCCCTAATTACGACGACGGCGGCCCCACCTCACCGAGGCGGGGCCGCCGTCGTCGTCGTCGTCCCATCCGGCGTTCCCTGATGGCCGTTCCCTTATCGCCCCGGCGGTGGTCTGATAAAGACAACCAATCCACAGGGCCGCAGGCTTCGGACCGGGCACACTGTCGAACAGGAGGCACACCGGAATGGATGCCACCCCACCACCACGGCCGTCCGGCGCGGGCGGGGACTTTGTGGTCGTTGAGGACAGCGGCGAGTTCTCCTACTACCGCTCCCGGGATGCCCTCCTGGCCGACTTTGAATATGTCGGCGAGGCTCCGTGCATCATTGACCGCAGCGCCACCACGTACCGGCTCGAGCTGGACGAGAACCGCCACCTGCGCATGGGGCCGCCCCTGGGGTCCGTGGAATTCCATTGGCTTCGCCAGGCCCTGGCCGATGCCCGCGACGTTCATCCGGAGGGGCACCGGCTGCAACGCGCCGACACGGCCGGGCTCGCCGGGCTCGTCGCCGGACTGTTCGAGACCCTGCAGCTGGAACGCGGAACGGATGCTGAGCTGGGGCTCTGGAGCCTGGACATCGACGGGCTAGCGACGCGGCGCAACGCACTTGCCGACGTCGACCGCCTCCTGGCCGGGAACGACCGGCTGGAGGCAGTCCTGGTGACCGACCCGTTCGGGCACGAATACCGCCCGGTATGGCACCCGAAGCACCGGCACCTGGGCCACGCCGGATTCCTCAGCTACGTCGAAGTCCCGATCCGGCGCCGGCCGCGGCGCGGATGAGGCCCCGGCGGATGGGGCCGGGGCTTTGGTACCACAGGGGTGGGACTACGGGGTTGCCACCGCAAACGTGTCGCACTTGTTGATGTCCCCGGTGGTGTAGCCCTGGTAGAACCACTTCTGCCGCTGGGCACTTGACCCGTGGGTCCATGCCTCCGGTGAAACGCGGCCAGTCGCGGCCTTCTGGATGCGGTCGTCGCCCACGGCCGAGGCAGCCGACAGGGCATCCCGGATGTCCTGGTCCGTGAAGGGTTCGAGGTAGGGCTGGCCGGTCTTGGGGTCCGGCTGCGTCGTCGCGTAGTGGGCCCACAGCCCCGCGTAGCAGTCGGCCTGCAGCTCAACCCGGACACCCCCGGAGCCGGGGCCCTGGGGATCCTGCTGAGCACGGTCGAGGTCTCCGAGCACGTTCTGGATGTGGTGGCCGAATTCGTGGGCCACCACATACTCCTGGGCCAGCGGCCCGCCGGACGAGCCGAACCGGTCCACGAGCTCCTGGAAGAAGCCGGGGTCGAAGTACGCCGTCGTGTCGACGGGACAGTAGAACGGTCCTACGTCAGAGGTGGCGGCGCCACAGCCCGTATTGGTTCCGCCGGTGAAGATTACGGCGTCGGGCCGCGGGTATTTCGTGTTGTACTGGGCCAGATAGGCCGGCCAGAACGCGTTCAGGCTGTTGACCGTGCCGGTAATCCTGCAGTCGAGGCGGGCGTCGGCGTCGGCGCCGGTCTGGCAGGCGGGGGCAGAGCCCTGGCTCTGCGACTGGGGATCCTGGACGGTGCCGGCCAGGCCCTCGAGAAGCTGGGGATTGATGCCGAAGAGGGCTGCCAGCAGCAGGATGATGCCGCCGCCGATCCCGCCGCCGATCATCGGGCCGCGGCCCATTCCGCGGCGATCCTGGACCTGTGACGGATCCAGCGGGGCGTTGTCGTTAAAGCTCATGGAGTCACAATATCCCGCACAAGCCGCTGGGGCGTCCGGCAACGGTAAAGTTGGTTCGATGCCTTTTCTCGACAGACTCCAGCGCTGGGCCGACGACCGTCCCGACGAAACAGCCGTCGTCGTGGCCGGAGAGCACCTCAGCTGGTCCGGTCTGCGGGACCAGGCAGCGGCGCTGGTGCAAACGGCGCCTGCCATCACCGTGCTCTCCGAACAAAATTCAACCCGCTTCGCCGTAGCGTTCGCGGCGGCCGTCGCTGGTCAGCGGCAGTGCGCCGTGTTGGACCCGGCCTGGCCGCAGCAACTGCAGGACAGCATCACCGCCCGCATCTCCGGGATGGAAACGGGCCGTGCGGACCCGGGCCTTGCGGATCCGGGCCGTGGGGACCCGGGCTCGGCGCTGCCGGCGTGGCAGGGGACCGGGCTGGGCACTGGGCTTGTTGACGGGCCGGCAGACACCTCCTTCCTGATCGGCCTGACCTCCGGCACCACCTCGGTGCCCAAGGCGTTCACCCGCTCGCGACGGTCCTGGCAGGAGTCCTTTGAGGCCTCCATTGAATTCTTCGGGCTGACGCAGGACGACAAAACCCTGGCCCCCGGCCCGCTCGCGGCAAGCCTGAACCTCTATGCCCTCGCCGAATGCCTGTACGCCGGCGCGGAGTTCCACAGCCTGGACCATTTCGACGTCGGCGCCGCCCACGCTGCCGTCAGCCACGACGGCATCACCCGCCTGGTCCTGGTGCCCACCATGCTCCGGCTGCTCAGCGAACGCGGCCTGGCCGGCGGGGTCGATGCCTCCGGCATCCGCAGCATCATCTGCGCCGGTTCCAAGCTGGACGCACGGACACTGGAAGCGGCCCGTCGCTGGGCACCCAACGCCACCATTTTCGAATACTACGGCGCGTCCGAACTCAGCTTCGTCTCGGGCGCCGGGCTGCGTCCGGGTGACCCCGCTGAGCCGGGCGGGACCGGCATTGGGAAGCCGTTTCCCGGCGTCGACATCCGCATCCTGGACGATCGCGGCACCGAACTCCCCGACGGCAGCGACGGCAACATCTGCGTCCGCAGCGGCATGGTCAGCAACGGCTACCTGTGGGGTGACGACGGCCAGGCCCTGCGCTGTTTCGACGGCTGGTACACCGTGGGCGACCAGGGGTACCTCTCCGGCGGGACCCTGCACATGCTGGGCCGCCGCTCCGACATGATCATCACCGCCGCCACTAACGTCTACCCGCACGAGGTCGAGATGGCGCTGGCCTCCGTCCCCGGCGTCGCGGCGGCCGTGGCAGCTGGCATGACCGATGATCTTCGCGGCCAGCGCGTCGTGGCCGGCGTGGTGCCCTCGCACGGGGCGGTCACCGCCACGCAGCTGAGGTCCGGGATCGACGACGTGCTGGCACGGAACAAGCGCCCCCTGGAGTACTTCGCGCTGACGGAGCTGCCCCTGACGGACCGGGGCAAGATCAGCCGGCAGCTGCTGCTCGACTGGATAGCCCGGAACGATCCCAGGATCCGGCGCCTTGGCTGAGCCCCGCGCGGGCACGGGGCCGGCTCCGCTCGGGCTGCCCTTCCCCGGACCGTCATTGCCCCGGCGGCTGCCGGAGGACCGGCAGCCGGTGATCATCGCCGCGCGCCGTACGCCGCTCTGCCGGGCCAACGGGGCCCTGAAGAAGCTGCGCGCCCACGAACTCCTGGCTCCGGTACTCCGCAGCCTGCTCGCCGACGCGGGCGTCGGCCCCGGCCTCGCGCCGGAGTCCGTGACCGACGTCGTGATCGGCAACGCCGTGGGCGGCGGCGGAAACGTAGCCCGACTCGCCGCGCTGGAGGCCGGCCTGCCCGTCACCGTCCCCGGCGTCACGGTGGACCGGCAATGCGGCTCCGGTCTGGACGCGATCGTCCTGGCCTCCCGGCTGGTCGCGGCGGGCGGCGGCAGCCTGTACCTTGCAGGCGGCGTGGAGAGCATCAGCACGGCTCCGCTCCGGGCCCACCGCAACGACGACGGCAGCCCGGACTATTACAGCCGGGCCCAGTTCGCACCCCTCAGCCTCGGCGATCCCGACATGGGAGTGGCGGCCGAGAACGTCGCCGCCCACTTCGGCATCAGCCGGGAACGCCAGGACGCCTTCGCGCTCCGCAGCCACCACCGTGCCCTGGCCGCCGCCGCTGCCGGAAAGTTCGGCGGCGAGATTGTTCCCCTCGCTGCGGGCCCCGGGGTGGCCGCTGAAGCCGACGACGGTCCACGGCCCAGTCTTGGCCCGGCCCTGATGGCCCGATTCCCGCCCGTGTTTGCCAGCGGCGGCACGGTGACGGCCGGGAACTCGTGCTTTGACGCCGACGGCGCGGCCGCCGTGGTCATTACGTCCACGGAACGTGCCCGTCAGCTGGGCGCGGCGGACGGGTTGCTGGTGCTGGGAACCGACACCGCCGGGGTGGCGCCGCAGCTCCTGGGCATCGGCGCGGCCGCAGCAGCCGAACGGCTCCTCGTGGCACACGGCCTGACGGCCGCGGACCTGGGCCTCGTGGAGTTCAATGAGGCCTTCGCCGCCCAGACGCTCGCTTGCTTTGACCAATTGGGGATTGACCCGGAACAGGCCAACCTCGACGGCGGGGCGCTGGCTCTCGGTCACGCCTATGGAGCCTCGGGTGCGGTGCTTGTCACACGGCTTCTGGCACAGGCGCGCAGGTCCGCGGAGCCGGGCCAGCTGGCCCTGGCAATGATCAGCATCGCCGGCGGCATGGGCACGGCAGCGCTGCTGGGGTACTCGCGCCTCACCTGATCCTCCGGGGGACATGCCCATTCTTCGCCGCGCACGGTGGACATATGGGCCACATGTCCACTGGCTGCGGGCAGGGGAGGGCATGCCCATCTGCCGGGTGCGGGGCATGCCCTGCCGTGGCACCGGAGTAGGGACATGTCCGTGCGTTGTGCTGGGGACGGGACATGCCCATTCTTGGGCACGAGGAGCGGGCATGGCGGCCCTATGTCCACTGGCTGCGGCCAAGGGAGGGCATGTCCACTGGCCAACCCCGCGGGGCAGCCACTCCGCGGGCACCCTGATTGGGACATGCCCATTCTTGAGGACGAGGAGTGGGCATGGCGGCCCTATGTCCACTGGCTGCGGCCAAGGGAGGGCATGTCCACTGACCAACTGCACAGGGCAGCCGGGCCGCGCGAGGGCACCCGAGGGGCTATTCCTCCGGGTCCTCCGGCTCACCCAGTCCACGGGCAGCGAGGGCTTCCCCGGTCTGCCGGGCGAAGGCCACAGTACTGATAAAGACGGGCAGCACAAGAGCCCTCGGGTTGCGTTCGAGCCCGCGGGCCCGGGCGGAGTCGCGCACGTCCATGTAGGCCCCGGCAACGAACGGGATGCTGCGGAGCATGATGGCAATGGTCAGGGCGAAGCGTTCCGGGTCCGCACCGAAGCGGCGGAACGGCCGGGCCAGGGACGCCACGCCGTCAAGGAGCGCCTGCACCGGGGTGGTGGCGGTCAGGATTGAAGCCGCGACAACGCAGATCAGGACGTTCAGTACGATCCGCGCGGCGGTCGGTGCGCCCAGCTGCCACCACTGGAAGAGACCGATCGCCGCGAGTACCGGAAGGACCGGGCGCACCGCGCGAAACAGCCGGGCCGGACCCGCCCCGCTGAGCAGGAACAGTCCGCACAGCAGCGCCAGCACGGCGGCGGACACGGCCCAGTCGGCGATCAGGAACGACGCCATTCCGCACCCAACGACCAGCAGGAACTTCAGCCACAGCGGCGCCCGGTGGATCAGCGACGAACCCGGCGCATACGCGGCCAGGAGGAATCCGTGGCTGCTCACGCCTGCTCCAGCCGGGCCTGCTCCGGCACGGCCCGCTCAAGCCCGCCGCCCGCCAGCCCGTCGGCCATGCCGCCCGCCAGCCCGCCGGCCGCAGGCCCCCCGGCCATTCCGCGGCCAGCTGCAGGCAGGCCCGCAGCACTCAGGGCACGGTAGTGCGCGACGGCGGCCGCCGGTTCGCCGTCGAACACCACCTTCCCGTCGTCCACCACCAGGACGCGGTCCATGTCCCGGGCGAGCTCGAGGTCGTGGGTGGACAGAATCACCTGCTGGCGGAGTCCGTCCAGCGTGCGTCGCAGGAGTTCGCGGTTGCGGAGATCCAGCAGTGTGGACGGCTCGTCGAGGACCAGCACCTCAGGATCGACGGCCAGGACCGCGGCGAGCGCCAGGAGCTGGCGTTCGCCGCCAGAGAGTTCGTAGATGCTCTGGTCCGCCAGCGGCAGCAGGCCGAACCGTTCCAGGACTGACTCCGCGTGGGCCCGGCGCTCTGTGGCGTTGCGGAACGATCGCCGTAGGGACAATTCCACATCCTCGCGGCCGGTGGGCATGACGAGCTGGGACAGCGGATCCGTGAAGACAAAGCCCACGCGCCGTCGGACCTCCCGGACCGCGCGGACGGTATCGGCGCCGTCAACCCGCACCGTGCCCTCGCTGGGTGCCACGAGCCCGTTGAGGAGCCGCAGGAGGGTGGACTTGCCCGAGCCGTTGGCCCCGATAACGCCGATCCGCCGTTCCGTAAGGTCCAGCGAAAGTTCCTGGAGCAGCGTCTTGGGTGCGGGGCGGCCGTCAACCGACACCCGCACCGTCACGCGGTCCAGGACGATGATGCTCACGGGCGGGTGTCAGCCGTCCGGACTCGGCTGAGCAGCAGATCCGGGAAGGCTTTGTGCAGGGCCAGGGCGATGCTGACGGCCAGGACGTTCTTGATGATGTCGCCGGGATAGAACGCAAGATCGGCAAGGAAGGCTTTGGAGAAGTCAAGCTTGGCGTTGACCATCATGCCCAGGATGCCCAGGCCGTGGATGAAGACGATGCTGCTCACCATGGCGGCCGCGAACAGGAGGATGCCACGCAGTTTGCCGGTGCGGTTGGCGGTGCGGGCCAGCACGACGACGGCCAGCCAGCCTACCGCTGTGGCGGCCAGCAGGAACCCGATGATGTAGCCGGCGGAGGGGCCGGCGAGGACGCCCAGCCCGCTGCGGCCGCCGCTGAAGATCGGCAGGCCCGCGAAGCCCAGGAGCAGGTAGAGGCCGACGGCGGCGAAGGCGCGGGCCGGGCCGAGGGCCAGCCCCGTGAGCATGACGGCGAGGGTCTGCAGCGTGATGGGCACGCCGAGCCCGCCCACGGGAATGGCGGCGATCAGCGCCGAACCCGCCACAAGGGCGGCGAAGACGGCGATGAGCCCAAGGTCGGTGGCATTCCAGCGGCTCCGGCGGCGCGGGGTCCTGGCTATGGCGGGATGGTCGGTTTGCGTCATGGCGTTCCTGTCGGATGCTGCTGCGGATATCGGACTTGTGATATCGACTGTACGGTCGCGGCGGGGCGGGTTTTTTGTAGGCGCCCCACTAAGGGGCGGCCCGGAAGCTGGAGGGCGTCGCCAATGAACCCGGCCAGCCGCCTGCATCCGCATCGCGCCGGCGGCTGGCCGCTGCCATGTGGGCCCATGTCAGGGAGAAGGGGCCGTGCCGGTAGACTTGTACAGGCCGTGCTCTCGCACCGCCCTGCCCCGGCCCCGCCCAGACTCCACCCGTTGTGCCGCGGCGTTCCCTGTTGTGAAAGGCCTTAGCTGCATTGATTACCGTCCAGGATCTCGAACTGCGCGCCGGCGCCCGCCTCCTCATGGACCAGGTGAGCTTCCGGATCGACAAGGGAGACAAGATCGGCCTGGTCGGCCGTAACGGTGCAGGCAAGACAACGCTGACCCGGGTCCTCGCGGGCGAGGGCCTGCCCGCCGCGGGCAAGGTAACCCGCACCGGCGAAATCGGCTACCTGCCGCAGGATCCGCGCACGCCGGACATGGAGCAGCTCGCCCGGGACCGTATCCTGTCCGTCCGCGGCCTGGACATTGCCGTGAGCAAGCTCCGTCTGGCCCACGAAGAAATGGCCAGCGAGGACGCCGCGGTCCAGCGCAAGGCGATGAACCGCTATGACCGGCTGGAATCAGAGTTCCTGGCCGCCGGCGGCTATGCGGCCGAAGCCGAGGCGGCAGCAATCTGCTCGAACCTTGCCCTGCCGGACCGGCTGCTGAACCAGCCGCTCAAGACCCTGTCCGGCGGACAGCGGCGCCGTGTGGAGCTTGCGCGCATCCTGTACTCGGATGCCGAAACCATGCTCCTGGATGAGCCCACCAACCACCTCGACGCCGATTCCATCTCCTGGCTCCGTGAGTTCCTCAAGAACCACCAGGGCGGGCTGATTGTGATCAGCCACGACACCGAACTGCTCGAAGCGACTGTCAACAAGGTCTTCCTGCTGGATCCCAACCGCGCCCAGATCGACTTCTACAACATGGACTGGAAGCGCTACCTGACCCAGCGCGAAACGGACGAGCGCGCCCGCAAGCGTGAGCGCGCCAACGCGGAGAAGAAGGCCCAGGTCCTGATCGACCAGGCCAACAAGATGCGCGCCAAGGCCACCAAGGCCGTCGCCGCGCAGAACATGGCCAAGCGTGCCGAGCGTCTGCTGGGCGGCCTCGAGGCCGTGCGCGCGACCGACCGCGTGGCAGCCCTGCGCTTCCCCGATCCGTCACCCTGCGGCAAGACCCCGCTCACCGCGGATGGCCTCAGCAAGTCCTACGGCTCGCTGGAGATCTTCACCGACGTCGACCTCGCGATCGACCGCGGCTCCAAGGTGGTCATCCTGGGCCTCAACGGCGCCGGCAAGACCACCTTGCTGCGCATGCTCGCCGGCGTCGACAAGCCGGACACCGGCGAAGTCGTTGCGGGCCACGGCCTGAAAGTGGGCTACTACGCCCAGGAGCACGAGACGCTCGACGTGGACCGCACGGTCCTGCAGAACATGCGCTCGTCCGCCCCGGACATGAACGACGCGGAAGTACGCAACATTCTGGGCTCGTTCCTGTTCTCCGGTGACGACGTCGACAAGCCCGCCGGTGTGCTTTCCGGCGGCGAGAAGACCCGACTGGCGCTGGCCACCATTGTGGCCTCAAGTGCGAACGTGCTGCTCCTCGACGAACCCACCAACAACCTCGACCCTGCCAGCCGCGCCGAGATCCTCGGGGCCCTGAGTAACTACACCGGCGCCGTGGTCCTCGTGAGCCACGATGAGGGCGCCGTCGAGGCGCTCAACCCGGAGCGCGTGGTCCTGCTGCCCGACGGCATCGAGGACCACTGGAACGAAGACTACCTGGACCTGATCACGCTGGCGTAGGGCGCGGGGCCCGCCGCATCCGGGGGCCGTTTTCAGAGCTCAGGACCGCCCACAGCTGCGAGTCACCTGGATCAGCGGACGGGCATCTCTTCTGCGCCCGTGATCCGCTGGAGGTCTTCGTAGCCGATCGAGAACATCGAGTTGTGGTCTCCGGCTCCTGCCCACAGCACACGGTGGACTGACAGGGATTCGTCCAACAGGGTCCGGATCTTCTCCGGGTGGCCTACCGGGGCTAAACCGCCCACTTCCTGGCCGGTGTGTTCGAGGACGAACTCGGGGGAGGCGCGGCGGATCTTGCCCGAGCCCAGCTGTTCGGCGACCTTGTGGACGTCCACCTTGGCAGCGCCGCTGGCCAGGATCAGCAGTGGAGCGCCCCCAAGGTCGAGCACCAGGCTGTTGGTGATCGCCGCGACGTCGCAGCCGAGCGCCGCGGCCGCTGCGGCCGCCGTCGGGACTTTTGAATCGAACACTGTCACCGTGTCTTTGGCGCCCAGGGCGGTGAGGGCGCGTTTGACGTTAGCCACCGGTCCGGGGAAGGCATCAGGGCTCACCGCTCAGAACCCCTGGGCGTCGAGGATGGCGTCTTCCTCTTCTTCCGCCGTCGCGTTCCTGCGCTTGCGCGGAACGGGACGGCGCCGCACGGCCGGGCCGCTGGAGTGCAGGTACACGCCTTCGGCAGCCTCGGCTTCTGCGTCCTCCGCGTCAATCGCGGCGTTGCGGGCCTGCTGCCGGGCGGCGTAGCCGAACCCGACGAACATCAGCACGCCGAATGCGAACCACTGCAGCGAGTAGGACAGGTGCGTGCCTTCATCGGTGGACGGCTTGGGGAACGGGAACGGCATGTCCTGCACCGACGGCGACTCGGAGGCCAGCTGCCCGTATGCGCCCGTGAGCAGCGGATAGCCCAGCTGCGCGGAATAGGCGGCGAGGTCGATCGAGGCCAGTTGGCCGTCAGGGGCGCCGCGCTGCAGCTCGGGCTCCGACGGCTTGAGGCGGGCAACCACTGTTACCGGACCCTGCGGCGGCGCAGGCACGGAGTCGGGCCGGCCCGGGGTGTTGTTGCCGATGGGCAGCCAGCCGCGGTCAATCACCACGGTTTCGCCGGACTCGAGCTTGAACGGAACCACCACCTCGTAGCCGGGCTGGCCGTTGAGCGGGCGGTTGCGGACGATGCGCTGGCCGGCGACGTCGTAGCTGCCCCTGAGTTCCACCTGGGTCCACTCGCGCTCCGGGTTCAGCCGGCTGAACTGGTCCCGGACATCGGCGAAGGGCACGGCGTCGGCGGAATAGTTGGAGACCACCCGGTTGATCTCGGCCAGGGTTTCGGCGCGACGGTCCATCTGCCATCGGCCCAGGCCAACGCAGCCGGCGGCGAAGATCGCGGCCAGCAACAAGTACCCCAGCCACTTACTGGAGAAGAGAAAGCGGTACATTCAGCCGATCCTGCCTGACGGGTCGAGGGGGGCTGTCCCTGCGGAAAGGGGGGCTATTTCTGCGCTGAGGGCCACGGTCTCTTTCCACAGTCCGCGCGTCTGGAGGTAGTCTTCAAGCCAGGCGCGGTGCTCACCGCACGCCAGCCAGATCTTGCGCCGCTCCGGGGTGTGGATCTTAGGGTTGTTCCACAGCAGCTGCCATTCCGCCGCCGCGCGGCAGGCCTTCCGTGAGCAGACGGTGCCGGGGCCCGCGGCGGTGCCGCCACCGTGCCCGGCCAGGTCAAAGAGGTTCATGAAGCTGCCCGTCCGTGGTCGTCATCGTCATCGTTCTCATCATCGATCAGCTCGCCTTCCAGCAGCGTCCCCGAGCCGTCATCGCCGTCGGCCGGGTAAGCCTCGGCCGCGCCCGTGGGGGCCGGGGCATCCAGCTCGGCGAGCGGAACGTAGTCCAGCAGGGAATCACTATGGATTTCCGCTTTGTCGCTGCCGTTGGCGATCACTACCGCAACCCAGGGCAGGAAGACGGCCCCAAGCACCGGGATGAGCTTGAACCAGCCATCCACGACAAAAATCAGGATCAGGCAGACCATGCGGATGCCCATGGCGACGGCGTACTTGATCATCCGTTCGCGCATCTCGTCTGAGTGCGCAGCGGCGGCGTCGGTGATGCTGTGCACCTCGGTACCGCCGGACTCGGCGTCCGGCCTCCCGGGCACATGCGCACCGGGTCGGTTTTTGAGTGTCACGGCTGTCAGATCACGCTCCCAAGGCTTACTTAGATTCTCTCACCATCGGCGGAGCCGCCCAAACGGATGCGAACCGGGCGCTAAGATCGGAGGCAGGAAAAATCCAGCCCCCAGCGCGGCCCTCCCTGCCGCAGAACCCGGAGCCCCATATGTCTGACACACCCACCACCGGCCGCAGCGTTCTGATCACCGGCGGAAACCGGGGGATCGGCTTGGCCATCGCCGAGTCTTTCCTGGCCAACGGCGACAAGGTAGCAGTGACTTTCCGCAGCGCCTCGTCGCTGCCCGAGGGCATCCTCGGCGTCAAGGCGGACGTCACCGACGAAGCTTCGGTCGACGCTGCGTTCGCGGAAGTCGAAGCCGCCCACGGTCCTGTGGAAGTACTCGTAGCCAACGCCGGCATCACCAAGGACACCCTCCTGATGCGCATGAGCGAAGACGACTTCACCTCGGTGATCGACACGAACCTCACGGGCGCCTTCCGGGTCATCAAGCGCGCCTCCAAGGGCATGATCCGGGCGCGCAAGGGCCGCGTGGTGCTCATTTCCTCCGTCTCCGGCCTATACGGCGCGCCGGGCCAGATCAACTACTCTGCCTCGAAGGCAGGCCTGGTGGGCATCGCCCGGTCGCTCACCCGCGAGCTCGGCGCGCGCGGGATCACCGCGAACGTGGTCGCGCCCGGCTTCATCAACACGGACATGACGGCCGAGCTGCCCGAAGCCACGCAGAAGGACTACCTGACCAAGGTTCCCGCCGGCCGCTTCGCCGAGGCCTCCGAGGTCGCCAACGTGGTTCGCTGGATCGCCAGCGACGAGGCGTCCTACATTTCGGGCGCGGTCATTCCGGTCGACGGCGGCCTCGGAATGGGCCACTAGCCCCGGCAACGCCGGACGCGGCGGACAGCGGCCGACGGCGGTATCCGACGTCGTCCGCTGTCTGCCGCGCCGGGCCTTTTTGCCCTTGGCACCGGAACGCCGGGAGCGTGTAATGGGCTCACAGCCCCCGACCATGCCACGGCAGGGGCGTGAGCGCAGGAGGAAAATCATGAGTGATCTCAGCAAGTGGACGCCCTCGGACATGCTGGAACCGGTCCGGCGCTTCCTTGACGGTGATCTGTCCATAGCGCCAGGGATCAAGATCGAACAGTTCCAAGAGGGCAGCACCCTGGTGGTTCGGGCGGAAGTGCCGGGGATCGACCCCGACCAGGACGTCGACGTCTCGGTCAGCGAGGGCATGCTTCATATCGCGGTGCAGCGGCAGGAAGCGTCCGAGCACAAAAGCAAGGCCGGCTACCGCTCGGAGTTCCGTTACGGCCGGTCCGCCCGCAGCATTGCGCTGCCCGCAGGGGCGAAGGAAGAAGATATCACCGCCACGTACAAGGACGGTGTCCTGGAAGTCCGCGCACCGGCTCCCGAGGTAGTGACGGGGGAAACTACCAAGAAGATCCGGATCGACCGCAGCTGACCAACCGCCAGCGCGCTCCGGCCATGACGCGTCGGAACTACACCGCCGGGGCTTCTTTGTTGATGCTGAACAACTGCAATGGTGCGATCCGCTGGCATGATGGATGGCAGACCCACAGTGTTTTGACGTTTGGAACAAAAGGAGCTCGTATGGGACTGCTGGATAACAAGACTGCGATCGTGACCGGTTCGTCGCGCGGAATCGGCGCCGACGTCGCCAAGATTCTGGCTGGCGAAGGCGCGGCCGTCGTCGTGAACTACCGCCAGAAGGCGCCGCGCGCCAACAAGGTTGTCGCGGAGATCGAAGCCGACGGCGGCCGTGCTGCGGCCGTCGGGGCGGACCTAACCACCCAGGAAGGCGTCCAGGCCCTGGCCAGCGCCGCCATGGAGAACTTCGGCTCGCTTGACCTCCTGGTCCTCAACGCCTCCGGCGGCATGGAGACCGGGATGGAAGAGGGCTACGCGCTGAAGCTGAACCGTGACGCCCAGGTGAACATGCTCAACGCCGCCGTGGCGCTCATGCCCGAAGGCTCGCGCGTGGTCTTCGTGACCAGCCACCAGGCCCACTTCATCGACACGGTGCCCACGATGCCCGACTACGAGCCCGTGGCCCGCAGCAAGCGTGCCGGCGAGGACGCACTCCGCGCGCTGGTTCCGGCATTGGCGGACAAGGGGATCTCGCTCGTGGTGGTCTCCGGCGACATGATCGAGGGCACCGTCACGGCCACCCTGCTCGACCGGTCCAACCCCGGCGCCATCGAGGCCCGCCGTGCCGAAGCTGGCAAGCTTTACTCAGTCAAGGAATTTGCCGCGGAGGTCGCCAAGATGGCCACCGCCGACGTCGAGACGGGCCACACCGAGTACGTCGGCGGCGCCGACTACTTCGATAAGACCGCAGACAAGAGCTCCAGCTAGGCGCAGACCGCCGAGATGGCGCGTCGCGGCAGTGTTTACCTAAAACATTGCCGCGACGTGCCATCTCGCGGTTAACGCATCAGACCCCCGCGATGTACCGCACGGCGTCGAGATAGGGGAGGTTGACGGCGGCGTCCGCGGCAGCACGTACGGCAGGCTTCGCGTTGAAGGCGATGCCGATCCCGGCGGCGCCCAGCATGTCGAGGTCGTTGGCGCCGTCTCCCACGGCAATGGTGTGTTCCATCGGGATGCCCTCGGCAGCTGCCCACTCGCGCAGGTACTTCTCCTTGGCCGCCCGGTCGATCACGTCGCCGAGCACCTTGCCGGTCAGCGCGCCGTCGACGATTTCGAGTTCATTGGCGATCCAGTAGTGCAGCCCGAGGTCCTCGGCGATCGGCCGGAGGATCTGGTTGAACCCGCCGGACACCACGGCCACGGCATGGCCGGCGGCCTGGAATGCCGCTACGAGCTCGGCGGCGCCCTCGGTCAGCCTGACCTCGGCGCGGACCGACTCGACGACGCTGGCCGGCAGTCCGGCGAGCACAGCCACCCGGGCGTGCAGGCTCTGGGCGAAGTCCAGCTCGCCGCGCATGGCCGCCTCGGTCACTGCCGTCACTTCCTCGCGCTTCCCGGCGTACGCGGCCAGGAGCTCGATCACTTCCTGCTGGATGAGGGTGGAGTCCACGTCCATGATCAGGAACTTCCGCGGCGCGCTGCGCAGTGCCGCGGGAACCAGCGCCGTGTCCACACCGTCGATGCCGGAGTCCGCCAGCGCACGGCGCGGCCCCTCCAGCCGGGCTCCCGAAACCGCGTCGGGGATGGGACTTTCGGCTTTCGGCGCGCCGTCCAGTTCGGCCTCCAGCGCGCAGTCCGCCGCATATACCTCGAAGCGCCCGTCTCCGGCGCGGGTTTCGGCACCGACGCTCAGCCCCGCGGCCGTCAGGAGCGAACGCAGCCGCTCGATCTCGGGAAGGGACAGTTTCAGGCCGTAGCTCACTGCGGTCACGTTCGAACTCATGGCTTCAATCCTAGCGAGCAGGCGTTGGACGGCCCGAATTCGTTGCGCCCGGGCCGGCGCCGCGTGACGCCCCACGGCAGCGCGCGGCGCCGGTTATCAGTCGTCCGCTTTTTTGTCCTAGTGTCTACTCCTATGAGTGATGTTCTTGAAATGGCCGGCGTCAGCGTTGTACGTGGGGCTAAGACGCTCCTGGACAAGGTGGACTGGCAGGTCAAGGAAGGCGAACGCTGGGTGATCCTCGGACCCAACGGCGCCGGCAAGACCACACTCCTCCAGCTGGCCGCGGCCCGGATCCACCCGACATCCGGAATGGCCGGCATCCTCGAGGAAGTCCTCGGCGCAGTCGACGTCTTCGAGCTCCGCCCCAGGATCGGCCTGTCCTCCGCTGCGCTGGCCAGCCAGATCCCCGAGCACGAGAAGGTCCTCAACGTGGTGGTCACCGCCGCCTACGGTGTGACCGGCCGCTGGCGCGAAGGCTATGAGAAGAACGACGAGCGGCGCGCCTTTGGCCTGCTGAACGAGTGGGGGATGGGCCCGCTGCTGAACCGCCCCTTCGCCTCGCTTTCCGAGGGGGAGCGCAAGCGCGTCCAGATCGCCCGTGCCCTCATGACAGATCCTGAGCTCCTGCTCCTGGACGAGCCGGCCGCCGGGCTCGACCTCGGCGGGCGCGAGGACCTGGTCCAGCGCCTGAGCGAACTCGCCCGCGACGACGCCGCCCCCGCGATCGTCCTCGTCACCCACCACCTCGAAGAAGTGCCGCCGGGATTCACGCACGCGATGCTCATGCGCGACGGCGGCGTGGTGGCCTCCGGTCCGCTGCCGGAGGTCCTCACTGCCGAAAACCTGAGCAAAACGTTCGGCCTGCGGCTGGATGTCACCGTCAACGCCGGCCGGTACACCGCGACCGCCAGCCACTGACGGGTCCACTGACCCCGCGTGGAGCTCCTCAATAGCGCCTTCATTTTCTTCGCCGGGCTGTGGGCGGGCACCATCAACAGCGTCGTCGGATCCGGCACCCTCGTCACGTTCCCGGTGCTGATCGCCCTGGGCTATGCCCCCGTCACTGCCTCCATCAGCAACGCCATGGGGCTCGTGGCCGGCAACGCCACCGGCGCCTGGGGCTACCGGAAGGAGCTCGAAGGCCGCGGCCGGCAGCTGCTCCGGCTTCTGCCGGCTTCGCTGCTGGGCGCCGTTACCGGCGCGTACCTGCTGCTCCACCTGCCCGAGACGGTCTTCTACTACGCCGCCCCTGTCCTGATCGTGCTGGCCCTGCTGATGGTCGTCTTCCAGCCGAGGCTGCAGCGGTGGGTGAAGAACCGCGAGGAAAACCCTGAGCACGCCATCCGGGACCGCCGCCACGGTGTCCTGCTTGTGGCGCTTGTGTACCTGGCCGGCGTCTATGGCGGCTACTTTGTCGCGGCGCAGGGCATCCTGCTGGTTGGCATCCTGGGCGTGTTCATGACGGGGACCATCCAGAACGCCAACGCGATGAAGAACTTCCTGGTCCTGGGCGTGAACGTGATCGCCGCTTGCTCCTACCTTTTGTTCGCCTTCGACCGGATCGACTGGGGCGTGGTCGGACTGATCGCCGTGAGCTCACTGATCGGCGGCGTGATCGGCTCCAAGGTGGGGCGCCGGCTCTCCCCGGCGGTCCTGCGCGGGGTCATCTTCGCCCTGGGCCTGGTGGCACTGGGGTTCATGATCGCCAACCTGTTCAAATAGCCCCCACGAATAGCCTCCGGAAATGACCTGCCCGTGACCATGTACTTTCTCGAATCCGCCGACGACCCGCGGGTTTCCGACTACACGCAGCTCACCGACGTGCACCTGCGCAAAGTCCGGGAACCGGCCGAGGGCCTCTACATCGCCGAGTCCTCCCGCGTCCTGCGCCGGGCGCTGGCCGCGGGGCACCGGCCGCGGTCCTTCTTCCTTGCCGAGAAATGGGCCGAGGACCTGGCGGATGTCTTTGAGCGGTACCCGGATGTCCCGGCGTATGTCGGCTCCGCGGCGCTGCTGGAGGAAATCACCGGTTTCCACCTGCACCGCGGCGCCATGGCCGCCATGCACCGGCCCGCCCCGGTGCCGCTGGCAGAACTGCTCGCCGGAGCCCGCCGGGTTGCCGTGCTGGAGGACATCGTCGACCACACAAACGTCGGCGCCATCTTCCGCTCGGCCGCGGCCCTGGGTGTGGACGCCGTCCTGGTCTCGCCACGGTGCGGTGATCCGCTCTACCGCCGCAGCGTGCGGGTCAGCATGGGCACCGTGTTCCAGGTGCCGTGGGCCCGGCTGGAGGACTGGGCGGAAGGCCTGACCTCGCTGCAGGAGCAAGGCTTCACCGTGGCCGCCATGGAGCTCACGGACGACGCGGTGGATCTCGACGTGCTCGCGGCCCGCCGCCCGGAGCGGCTGGCCCTGGTGCTGGGCACGGAAGGCGCGGGCATGAGCGCAGCGACCCTGGCCGCCGTCGACCTCGCCGTGAAGATCCCCATGCGCCCGGGCGTCGATTCGCTCAACGTCGCCGCTGCGTCGGCGGTAGCGTTCTGGGAGCTCCGTCCGAAGGACTCCCAATGATGCCGTCAACGGATTTTGGCGGTGCCGCTCTCGTTCTCCCGGCCACGCGGCCGGGAGAACTTGGGAGCTTTTAGTCCTTCTTGCCCGGGTAAGGCCCCCAGTCCTGCTCGGGCAGTTCGGCAGCTGCGGCGGGGAGGCTGTCCAGGCCGTCGGACTGGCCCGGGTTCCCGTGGAAGAACACTCCGGCGTTGACCGCTTCGAAGCTGGCGTCCTGTCATCGTCGGGAAGACCCGGAGAAGTGGCCGGTTCGGAATGCCTCGCGGCTTCCGCCTGCTGGGGGAAGTGCGTCAGGTGGGGGTGCGCATGACCCCAGAAGGGTCATGCGCACCCGCGTGTGCCGGGAGCCGGCTCTGTGGTGTCAGTCGCGCCGGTCCTCCCGCCGGTCGCCGCGGTCGTCCTGGCGGTCGTCCCGCCGGTCCTCACGGCGGTCGCCGCGACGGTTTATCCCGTGGGCGACGACAACGGCCCCGCCAACGGCGGCGGCGGTCCTGCGCCTGCGTCGTGCTGCCAGTGGCATGTCAGGCTCCTTCCTTTGCTTCTTCCGATGACTGGGCTTCGGCGTCGGCCTCGAAGGCGGCGATGACGGCCTGGGTCGGGATCCGGCCGCTGGCCACGAGTTGGCCGCCGGCCTTGCGGATGGCCGCGCCGAAAGGGGCCGCCCACTGGTTTTCCCAGACCAGCACCGCGGCGGAGTGGCCGGGCTCGATCGTCTCGGCCAGGTCCATGACGTCCTGCTCAGAGAGCACCATGGCCAGGTCGGCCTCGGCCATGCGCACCTCGCCGAGCTCGCTCGGGTCGAGGTCGGAGATTTCGGCCGTCTCGAGCGTGCCATCGTCGGTTTTTCTCAGGAACACCATGTCGAGCACCCTGATGAGGTCGCGCTTTACCAGGTCCTCCAGGAACGGGGCGAGCTGACCCTTACCGAAGTCGGGCCCGGGGAACTCCACGACGAGCCAGTCCACCGGCCCTAGTTCATCCAGTGTCTCAGCCATACTGATGACCTCCGTTTCTCAATCGGGTACAGGCAATCCGACGGACAGCCGCAGTTCTATCCTGTGCCCGGGTGGGGTGCGGCGCCTCACCCGCGCCGGGTGAGCTCACGCATCAGCCCCGAGCATGGCCTGGATGTGGGGTGTGCTGGGATTTCGCGTGACTGAGGCCAAGCACTGCTGCGCCGCGCTGACGTGCACCGATGGTGTTCGTCAGTGGTCCGGCTATCGGCTATGCTTGATAGCTGGCCGTCCGGTGATTTCCGCCGGCCATCCCATTCATACCTGGCAACTGGCAAAATCCAGTTGTGCGAACAAAGGTCCAATTATGAAGTCTAATACCCACCCGAAGTACGAAGCTGTTGTTTTCAACGACCTGGCTTCCGGCGTCAAGTTCCTGACCAAGTCCACCGTGTCTTCTTCGAAGACCATCGAGTGGGAAGACGGCAACACCTACCCGGTCATCGACGTCGAAATCTCCTCTGAGTCGCACCCGTTCTACACGGGCAAGCAGCGCATCATGGACTCCGCAGGCCGCGTCGAGCGCTTCAACGCTCGCTTCAAGGGCTTCGGCGGCAAGAAGTAAGCTTCTTCTCCAAGGTCTGATGGAAAGCCCGCACCGGCAACGGTGCGGGCTTTCTGCGTCTCTGCCGGTGTTCCGGTTTCGCGTTTTCGTGGTTTCGCAGTTTCCCGGATTCCCGGCTTCATGGGGCAGGATGGATGTCATGACATCCCATCCCGTGGGCACCGCTCCCAGCACTGACGAGGACGCCGGCCGTCACCACGGCGAGTACAAGGTCCCGGGTGGCAAACTCGTGGTGGCCGATTTCGACGTCGTGGACGGCGCACTGGCCCACGTCTCGGTGAGCGGGGACTTCTTCCTGGAACCCGACGAGGCTCTGCCGGAGATCAACCGGGCGATCACCGGGCTGCCCGTCGACACCAGCGCCGCCGACATCGCGGACGCCGTGACGGCGGCCCTGCCCGAAGGCACCGTGCTGTTCGGCTTCTCCGCCGACGCCGTCGCGGTCACCGTCCGCCGCGCCCTGGCGAAGGCGACGGGCTGGGCGGACCACCACTGGAACATCATCGCCCCGTCCGTCCTGCCCACCCACGTCAACGTCGCCCTGGACGAGGTCCTGACCGAGGAAGTCGGCGCCGGGCGGCGCAACCCCACCCTGCGGTTCTGGGACTGGGAGGAGCCGTCAGTGGTGATCGGCAGCTTCCAGTCCGTCCGCAATGAACTCCACCCCGAGGGGGTGGCCCGGCACGGCATCAGCGTGGTCCGGCGGATCAGCGGCGGGGGAGCGATGTTCATGGAGGCCGGGAACTGCATCACGTACTCGCTCTACCTGCCGCAGACCCTCGTGGACGGCATCAGCTTCGCGGACTCTTACCGTTTCCTGGACGCCTGGGTGATGGCGGCCCTGGAAAAAGTCGGCATCAGCGCCTTCTACGTGCCGCTCAACGACATCGCCACGGAGCACGGCAAGATCGGCGGGGCCGCGCAGAAGCGGCTCGCCAACGGAGGGATGCTCCACCACGTCACCATGAGCTACGACATCGACGCCGAGAAGATGGTGGAGGTGCTGCGGATCGGCAAGGAGAAACTGTCCGACAAGGGCACCAGGAGCGCCAAGAAACGCGTGGATCCGCTCCGCCGCCAGACCGGCATGGCCCGGGCCGAGATCGTCGCAGCCATGATGGACGTCTTCGCCGAACGCTACGACGCGACACCGTCGGTACTCACCGACGCCGAGCTTGAGGCCGCCCGCCGCCGCGTGGGGGCCAAGTTCGGCACCGCGGAGTGGCTGCACCGGGTTCCCTAAAGAACCCGCTCCTTAAACACCATCGATTGCTCCCCACCGGCCCCCTCGCCTCGCAAGCTCGGCCAGGGCACCCTGCCGGCGTGGGCCCAGCTGCGTTTTCAGCCGTCAAAAGGGCGGTTACGGAGCAGTCGATGGTGCTATGGCCGGTGCCGTCAGCGCCTGCGCCTTGAGGGAACGGTGCAGGTGGCTGCGCTGTTCGATGATGATCCGGCGCAGGGCGCGCGGCGCGTCGGGGTGGGCGGCCAGCCAGTGGTCGGTGCGGACAATCACGGCATGGGTCTCGGGCGTCCCGCCGTGCCCGTCGAGATCCTGACCTGCGGGATAGAGGCCGCGGACAATCCGGCTGGCGATCTCAATGCTCCGGTCCGCCCAGACCTGCTCGAGGGACTCGAAGTACGGGTCAATGAACCCGGCCAGCAGCGAGGCCGCGCCGGTATTGAACCCGGAAATGGTGGCGCTCAGGAGCTGGTTGGACAGCCCCGTGCCGTGGACGGCGGCCTCCCAGGCTGCCGCCTTGACGGACGCCTCGGGGCGGGCGGCCAGGGCCGTGGCGTGCCCGGACTTCCCTGCCGCCGTGTTGTCCCGGGCGAGCTCCTGGTCCAGCTGCTCCTGTGAGGCCTGGCCGTTGGCGGCCAAGCCATGCCAGAGATTCCAGCGCAGTTCGGCGTCAACAGCGAGACCGTCGATCACGGTGCTGGCGTCCAGGATGCCCCGGAGCAGGTCGAGCCGGCCGGCGTCGTAGCGGCTGGTCGCGGCGAGGGTTCTGGCCCAGGCCAGTTGCTGGTCGGAGCCCGGTGCCGCCGCCTGCAGCTGTTCCGCGGCGGTGGTCAGGAAGCCGCGGCGCGCGGCGTCCCGCTGGCCCCGGGGTACGTAGCGTTCGATCGCCGTCGAGGCGTTGCCCAGCACGTTGAGCAGGACCCCGATTCCCGGTTCGGCGGGGCCGAAGCGCTGGACGGCGTCGACGTAGAGGGCGGCCGGTGTAACGGCATCACGGGCCGAATCCCACAGCGCCGTCCAGCAGAGCGCCCGCGCCATGGGGTCCGTCAGCTTGTCCAGGGAGCCGCGCACAGTGGCCTCGGAGTGCCGGTCAAGCCGGACCTTGGCGTAGCTGAGGTCCTCGTCGTTGACCAGCAGCAGAGCGGGCCGGGGTTTGCCGGCCAGGTCGGTCACGTCGGTCCGGGCGCCGCTGACATCGGTCTCGACGCTGTCCGTGCGGACCAGTGCGCCGGCGTCGTCAAAGTCGTAGAGCCCGATCCGGAGCCGGTGCGGCCGGGGCTCCTGCCTGCCGGTGGCGGGATCAACGGCGTCCTGCAGGACGGCGACGGAACTGAGCGCGTCCCCGTGCTCGGTGATCTCGCTGGAGAGGGTTGAGATGCCGGAGGTCTGGAGCCATTGGCGGGCCCATTCGCCGAGGTCGCGTCCGGACGCCGCGCTCAGTGCCGCCAGCAGCTCGGCGAGGGTGGTGTTGCCGTAGGCGTGGTCCCGGAAGTACTGGCGGGACCCGGCAATGAAGGCCTCGAACCCGACGTAGGCCACGAGTTGCTTGAGCACCGAGGCGCCCTTGGCGTACGTGATGCCGTCGAAGTTCTGTTTCGCGGCCTCCAGGTCCGGGATGTCGGCAACGATGGGGTGCGTGGTGGGCAGCTGGTCCTGGACGTAGGCCCACGACTTGCGGTTGTTGGCAAAGTTCACCCAGGCCGTGTCCCAGTCCGTACTCCGGTCCACGCCGAGGGTGCCCATGTAGTCGGCGAAGGATTCCTTGAGCCACAAATCATCCCACCACTTCATGGTCACGAGATCGCCGAACCACATATGCGCCATCTCGTGCAGGAGCGTGTTGGCACGGGCCTGGTACTGCGAATCGGCGGCCCGGGAAGTGAAGACGTAGCTTTCGGTGAACGTCACCAGGCCGGGGTTTTCCATGGCGCCGAGGTTGTACTCGGGCACGAAGGCCTGTTCGTATTTGCCCCACGGGTAGGGGAAATCAAAGAGCTCGTTGAAGAAAGTCAGCCCGTTCTTGGTGAGGCGGAACAGGGCATCGGCGTCGAAGGACGCGGCCATGGAGGCGCGGCAGTAGAGCGCCAGCGGCACCTCCAGGACCGTGCCGTCGGCGAGTGTGCCGCTCCAGGCGTCCTCGGCCCTGAAGTACGGTCCGGCCAGGACAGTGGTGATGTAGGTGGACATCGCCTTGGTGGGGGCGAAGTCCCAGCGGCTCGTGGCGGGATCGGAAGTTAGTTGGGTGCGCAGCACCTCGGCGCCGTTGGAGGACACCTGCCACTCGGAGGGGGCCATGACGTGGAAGGTGAACTCGGCCTTCAGGTCGGGTTGCTCGAAGTTGGCGAACACGCGGCGGGCGTCGGCGGGTTCGTATTGCGTGTACAGGTAGCACTGGCCGTCGGCTGGGTCGACGAAGCGGTGCATGCCCTCACCGGAAGTGCTGTAGAGCGCTGTCCCGGTGATGGTGACCTGGTTCTCCGGCTGCAGGTTCTCGAGCCGGATCCGGGAACCGTCCACGACGTCGGCGACGGCGAGGCCCTTGCCGTTGAGGAAGACGCTGTGCACGCTGTCCGCGATGAAGTCCACGAAGGTCGATGCCCCGGGTTCGCTGGCCGAGAAGGAGATGACGCTGCGGCTTGTGTAGCCGGCGACGTTCGGGTCGGCTGCCTGCCGGACGTCGAGGGAGACGTCGTAGCTGTGCGTGGTAATGAGAGCGGCACGGACCGCGGCCTCGTCGCGGCTCAAGTTCTGGTTTGACACCCAGCTATCTAATCACGGGAGCGTGTGCGCCGGATCACGCCGGCGGGAACATCAGGTACGCGGCCGCCAGGCCCAGCAGGGCGATCAGCAGCCAGGACGCCAGCGCGGCCAGCAGCGCGCGTGCGCCGGTGTGCACCAGCTGCCCCACGCGGACGGCGGAGCCCAGCCCGAATAGCGCCATGCCCAGCAGCGCGTCCTGGAGGGCGGCGGCCCCGTCCAGCACTGCGGGGGAGAGCCACCCGGTGGTGCGCAGGCCCGCCAGGGCCACGAATCCGATGACGAACAGCGGGATCACCGGCGGACGCGTGGCGCCGTCGTCGGCGGTGCCCAGCCGGTGGTGGAACCCCGCGGCGGCGACCATCGGGGCCAGCAGGATCACCCGGGTGAGTTTGACGACGACGGCGACCGCCAGCGCCGCGGCGCCCGCGGTCTGGGCGGTGGCGACCACCTGCCCGACGTCGTGCACCGAGGCGCCGGTCCACGCCCCGAAGAGCTCCGGGCCGAGTCCCAGCGGCCGCGCGAGCAACGGCAGCACCCCGATTGCCAGCGTTCCACACAGGGTCACGAGCGCCACGGGCAGCACGGTGTCCTCCTGCCGGATTCTGCGCACGGCGGCCATCGCCCCGATCGCGGACGCTCCGCAGATGGCGAAACCGGTGGCCACCAGCAGCGATACCCGGGGAGGAAGCCGGAAGAGCCTGCTGATCCCGTATGTGCCAGCGAAGGCAGCCAGCACCACGGCCGTCACGAGCAGCAGCGCAGCCCAGCCCAGGCCCAGCACATCGCCGAGGCTGACTTTCAGGCCCAGCACCACGATCCCGGCCCGCATCAGGTGTTTGCCGGCGAAGTCGAGCCCGGGACGCGCCGGCCCGGCGGTCCACCCCGCCACGCCGGGCAGGTTCGCGGCCAAGAGCCCGAGGAGCACGGCCAGGGTCATCGCCGGCAGCGCCGGAAGCAGCAGATGGACGGCGACGGCGACGGCAACGGCGGCCGCGGCGCCGATCAGGCCTGGCGCGGCCGCGGCAGCGGATCTCTTGGGGGGCACGCCCCTACATTGCCGTACCCGGCCGGAAAAGCCGTAACCGCGGCCATCCCGGCAAGCGGGCCCGCGCCTGAGGACCGCGCTCCGCGGGCCGCCGCGCGGGCCGCCGAAATGATTTCGTAACGAAAAAGTGGTTGGCTAGTGACCATGTCTGACCTATTCCAGGATTACTCCGAGGCCGCCGGCCGAACCGGCGCCTACGACGAGATGTTTGCCCCCGGCCAGCAGGCCCGGAAGTCCTACGGGCAGGTGGCCGTGGCCCTGCGTGAACTTTCGTTGGCTGACGTCAGCGCCCGTGCCGATTCCATGGCGCGGACCTTCCTGGACCGCGGCGTGACGTTCGACTTCGCAGGTGAAGAGCGGCCGTTCCCGCTGGACATCGTCCCCCGGGTGATCCCCGCCGATGAGTGGAGCGTCCTGGAACGCGGTGTGGCCCAGCGGGTCCGCGCCCTGGAAGCCTTCCTTAACGACGTCTACGACAAAATGACGGTGGTGTCCGACGGCGTCATCCCGCGCCAGCTCGTCACCACCAGCGCGCACTTCCACCGCCAGGTGCACGGCTTCGAACCGGCCGGCGGCGTCCGCGTCCACATTTCCGGTATCGACGTCGTCCGCGACGCCGCGGGCACCTTCCGCGTCCTGGAGGACAACGTGCGTGTGCCCTCGGGCGTCAGCTACGTCCTCGAGAACCGCAGGGCCATGGCCAAGGGCCTGCCCGAGGCCTTCGGCCAGCAGCTCATCCGCCCGGTCGAGGAGTACCCCCGCCGGCTCCTGTCCGCCCTGCGGAAGACGGCGCCCTCCGGCGTCGACGATCCCACCGTGGTGGTCCTGACCCCCGGCGTGTTCAACAGCGCCTACTTTGAGCACACCCTGCTCGCCGGCCTGATGGGTGTCGAACTCGTCGAGGGCCGCGACCTCATCTGCCGCGGCAACCGGGTCTACATGCGCACCACGGCCGGCGAGCAGCGGGTGGACGTGATCTACAAACGGATCGACGACGAATTCCTGGACCCGCTGCAGTTCCGCGCCGACTCCATGCTCGGCTGCCCCGGCCTGGTCAACGCCGCCCGCGCCGGCGGCGTCACGATCGCCAACGCCGTGGGCAACGGCGTCGCCGATGACAAGCTGGTCTACAGCTATGTGCCCGACCTCATCCGCTACTACCTGAGCGAAGAGCCCCTGATCGCCAACGTGGACACGTTCCGGCTGGAAGAGAAAGAGGCCCGGGAGCACGTCCTGGACCGCCTCGACGAGCTCGTGGTCAAGCCCGTGGACGGCTCGGGCGGCAAGGGCCTGGTGATCGGCCCGGACGCCTCCAGGGACGAACTCGATGCCCTGCGCAAGCGGATCATCGCCGACCCCCGCGGCTGGATCGCCCAGCCGGTGCTGCAGCTGTCCACCGTGCCCACGCTCAGCGGCGACAAGTTCGGCCCCCGGCACGTGGACCTGCGCCCCTTCGCCGTCAACGACGGCGAGGACGTCTGGGTTCTCCCCGGCGGACTGACCCGCGTGGCGCTCAAGGAGGGCTCGCTGATCGTCAATTCCAGCCAGGGCGGCGGCTCCAAGGACACCTGGGTCCTGGCGGATTCCCCGCAGGTCCCCGTCGAAGTGATCCCGCGGCCCAGCATCGCAATCCGCGAGCGGGTTTCGGTCTGGCCGGTGGAGAGCAGCTGGCGCGACAGCCAGAAAGAACAGCAGCAGCAGCAGATTTCTGACGCGCAGGAGGTACCCGCGAATGCTTAGCCGTATTGCCGAGTCACTTTTTTGGATCGGCCGCTACGTGGAACGGGCCGACGGCACGGCCCGGATCCTCGACGTCCACCTCGAGCGGCTCAACCATCTGCCCATGGAGGAACAGCGCAGCGTCGCGCAGGAACTCCTCGCCGTCATGGGGGCCCGTGCGCAGAATGAGGATTTCGGCCTGCCGGAACTGCTCAATGCCCTCGCCTACGACAAGCAGAGTGCCACGTCCATTGCCGGCTCCCTCGGCGCGGCCCGGGAAAACGCCCGCCGCGCCCGCGAGACCGTTTCCTCCGGGCTCTGGGAAAGCCTGAACACGACCTACTACGGGCTGAACCAGCACCGCAAGGACGTGGTGGGTACCTACCGCTTCTGCAACTGGGTCCTGGAACGCACGGCCATGGTCAGCGGCCTGGCCGACACCACCGTCAGCCACGATGAGAGCTGGCAGTTCCTGGTCCTGGGCCGGTCCCTGGAGCGGGCCGACATGACCGCGCGCATGCTGTCCACACGCGATGTCCTCTCGGCCGGCATGTCGTGGGTGAACATGCTCCGCTGCGCCGGCGCGTACGAATCCTTCCTGCGGACCCGCCGGGCGGCGTTCGGGGACCAGCACGCGGCCGAATTCCTGCTCCTGGACAGGCTGTTCCCGCGGTCCATCGTCTACGCCCTGCGGGACGCCGACGAGTGCCTGGCGAAACTGGACCCCTCGGCCCAGCGCGTCGGCTTCATTAACGACGCCCGCCGGATTGTCGGCCAGGCCCGCACTTTCCTGGAGTTCCACCGCACCGATGACCTCATGTCGGAGCTGCCGGAGCACATGGAGCGTGTGCAAAAAGCGGTTTCGCAGGCCTCGGACGCCATTTCCCGTAAGTACTTCAATCAGGCAGACGAACTGGCCTGGGTGGGAGAAGTTTCATGACCCGGCTGAACATCGTCCACAAGACGGCGTACAAGTACAACAAACGCGTCACGCTGTCCTACAACGAGGCCCGGATGACCCCGCTGACGGACCCGCAGCAGGTGGTCCTGGAGTCCTCCATGAAGGTGTCGCCCTCGCAGGCGGCCATGAGCAGCTACCGCGACTACTGGGGCACGCGCGTGACGGCTTTCGACATGCAGATGCCGCACGAGCACCTCGAAGTCCTGTCCACCACCACCGTTGAGGTGCACCGGGTCGAGAAGATCGCAGCCGAGGCCGACATCGTGGGATGGGACGTCCTGGCCGCACCGGAGACGCTCAACCAGTTCAGTGACTGGGTTCCCCAGTCCCAGCTGACGAATCCCGGCTCTGAAGTGCTCGCCATCATCCCCGGAGTTGTGGAGGGAAAAACGCCGCACGAGGCGGCCATGGCAGTCTTTGCCTGGATGCGCGGCGAAATGACCTATATGAAGGGCTCCACCGGCGTGACCACCAACGCCGAGCAAGCCTGGAACCAGCGGCAGGGCGTCTGCCAGGACCTGGCACACCTCGCCATCGGCTCCCTGCGCAGTTGCGGTATCCCGGCCCGCTATGTGTCCGGCTACCTTCACCCCCGCTCGACGGCGGATCTCGGCGAGACAGTTGCCGGCCAATCCCATGCGTGGCTCGAGTGGTGGGACGGCGAATGGCGGAGCTGGGACCCGACCAACCACAAGCCGGCGGGGGACTTCCACGTCACTGTCGCCCGGGGCCGCGACTACCGCGACGTGCCGCCGCTCAAGGGCATCCTGTCCGGCGGCGGGGGATCGGCCCTCACCGTCAGCGTGGAGATCACCCGCCTGGCCTAAACCGTTGCGCCGCTCCACGTTGCGCTATCAGATCGGGCTGCCCTGAGGCCCTCAAAGCAGCCCGATCTGATAGAGCATGCGGTGCTTTGGGGGAGTTATTCGAGGCCGGAGCGGGTGGAGTCGTCCAACGGCGTCCACCACGTCTGCGGCGGTACCACCTTGAAGCGCCGGCCTGTGACGGTGTCCGCCGTGATCCGGACGAAGTGTTCCTTTTGTCCGGCCTGCCACGGGAACAGCAGCAGGCCCACCGTGTCCATGACTTCCTGGGGGTTCTGCACCGGCGCGGCCTGGCCTTTGACGACAACGCTCCAGGCGACGCCGGTGTCCGCGTTCACGCCGTCCGCTTCCAACGCCACCGGAGTGTCTCCGGTGGCCGCCTGCAGCTTGGTGCCCTCGGCGGTCCGGAAGACCAGGGTACCGTGGTCCACTTTGTAGTTGATGGGGAAGATGTCGGGGTGATCGTCCACCCAGACCGCAAGCCTGCCGACCGAGACGCTGCGCAATAATTGCCAGCATTCGTGAGTGGCCAGGTTTTCGACGGTGTGGGCCTTGTCCTTTGACTCGTGACTGCCCGGGCTCGACTCAGTACTCATGCCGGCGAGCGTACGCTGCCGGGGCTGGGGACGGCTAGGGCATATGGTCCCAGACGTCGGTTAAAACTGTGAATTCTGAGGCATTCCTGAGTTCTTCGCGGTATTCTGGCATAGGGCCGTCAGCGTCGACACGGGCCGGAGCGAGTGGGGGCAAAGATATGCAATCAACGGGTGAGGGTTCTGGCCATGCCGTATCCGAGCCAAATCCCGTGGTTGAGGAACTGCTGAAGGGGTTCGGCGCCCGGGCAGAAGAGCTGCTCCAATCCAAGGAACGCATGGCGGGGCTGCTGGAAGCGGTTGTCGCCCTGGCCGAGGACCTGAGCCTGGATGCCGTGCTGGAACGCGTGGTCGAATCGGCCTGCCGGTTGTTGCATGCACGCTTTGGTGCCCTGGGAGTCATCGGTGATGACCACGCGCTGAGCCACTTCATCACCGTGGGCATCGATGGCGAATTGTCGCGGCGGATCGGTCCGCTGCCCACCGGTCACGGCGTCCTTGGCCTCCTGATTACAGACCCCCGGCCGCTTCGGCTGCATGATCTGAGCAAGCACCTTGAAGCCTACGGGTTCCCAGCCCACCACCCTCCCATGCAGTCTTTCTTGGGGGTCCCGGTCCGTGTCCGGGAGGTCGTATTCGGAAACCTCTACCTCACGGAAAAGGAAGGCGGGGGCGACTTCACCGCCGAAGACGAAGCCTTGGCCGTCGCATTGGCGGCAGCCGCCGGCGTCGCCATTGAGAATGCCAGGCTCTATGACGACTCCCGCCGCCGGGCCCGCTGGCTGGAAGCCTGCATGGACGTCTCCGGGCTGATGCTGAGCACGGACCGCGACTACACCTCAGGCGGCCTGGACCCGATTGCCGGCCGCGCGCTCCAGGAGTCCGCGTCCGATCTCGCCCTGTTGGTGGCTCCCGCAGCCAACGGCGTTGACCACGTGGTGATCGGCGTTGCCGGTGGGCGCGGCGCGGCGTTTTCGGGAAAGTCATTGCATCTGGAATCAGGGCTCCTGGATAGTGTCCTTGAAGGCGGCGAGCCGGTGCTGTTCGACGACGCGTCGGAAGTGGTCGGGGAGGTCGACGCCGGAGTCACCGGTCCGCTGCTGGCGGTGGCACTGAGCACCCAAGGCGCCCACCATGGTCTCCTGCTGCTGGCACGGAACAAGGATTCGGTCCGCTACGCCCGGACGGACATCGAGATGGGGGCCGTCTTCGGCTCCCACGTTGCCCTCGCCTTGGAACTGTCCCGGGTGCACCGGCTGCGCGAAGAGCTCCTGGTCTTCACGGACCGCGACAGGATTGCCCGGGACCTGCACGACCTCGTCATCCAGCGGCTGTTCGCCGCCGGGCTGAGCGTGCAGAGCCTGACCCGGTTCACCAAGGACGAACTGGCGTGGGAGCGCATCCGTACCATCACAGGTGAACTCGACGAGGCGATCCGCAGCCTGCGCGACACCATCTACTCACTGAAGAGCAATATCGGCGATGCCGAATTGCTGAGCGGACGGATCCGTCGGGTCACGCGAAGTTCGGCGAAATCCATGCCCTTTGCACCGCGCCTGACCATCACAGGACCCGTGGATGCCGTGACTCCGGACAAGGCCGACAACGTCGTGGCTGTGGTTTCCGAAGGGCTCAGCAACGCCATCCGGCACTCCGGGGCTGATACCATCTCGGTCTCGGTGGCGGTCGTCAAGGGCCGCGTGACGGTGGTAATCAGCGACAACGGCGCCGGATTCGCCCAACCCGGAAAACGCAACGGGCTGAGCAATCTCGAGGACCGGGCACGCATGCTGGACGGCGAATGCACCATTACGAGCGCGCCCGACGCCGGCACCAGCCTGGAGTGGTCCGTGCCCCTCTAGCCCGGTGTCCCTCTAGCCGGCGCGCAGGGAGGCTCGCGCAGGGAGGTTACCGGACGCTGTGAGGCCGGGTGCCATCGCCGGTGCCTGCACCGGAGGCCACCGGAAATGCCGGGCTGGCGATGAAGACAGCGGCCTGGGTGCGTCGTTCGAAACCGAGCTTGGCCAGCAGCGACGACACATAGTTCTTGACGGTCTTTTCTGCCAGGAACATTTCGGCGGCAATTTGCCGATTGGTCAGCCCGCCGCCCACCAGCTCCAACACCTTGCGTTCCTGGGGCGTGAGGGATGAGGTGCGCGGGTCAACTTCCTCGGCCTCCACCAGGCTGTCCACGATGCCGGCGGCGACGTCTTCCTCGAAGAGGGTCTCGCCCGCTGCTGCCCGCCGCAGCGCTCCGATCAGGTCCGTGCCGCCGATCTCCTTCAGCACATATCCGCGCGCGCCGGCCAGCACGGCCCCGCGCAGGGCTTGTTCGTCGTCGAAGCTCGTCAGGATGATGCAGTTCAAGGACGGGTCCACCGACCGCACGTCCCGGCAGACTTCAATACCGGTTCCGTCCGGCAAGCGGGCGTCCAGCACGCAGACATCGGGGTGCAGTGCGGGAATGCGGCGGGTCGCCTCCACCGCGGATCCGGAACTGCCGACCACCACGAAACCCTCGCCTTCGAGAAGTTCCTGCAGTCCGCGTCTGACGAGTTCGTGGTCATCGAGGATGAAGACGCGGATCACCGCCTGCACGCCATCAGGTGCAGCGAGACCTGCGTCTGCCCAGGCAATCATGGTTCTCCCGTCCGGCCGCTTGCGGGACCGCTCGATTCTGTAGTCATTGACTTCTGTGGTGCATGAACATCTGTGGTGCATTGACTACCCCAGCCTCTGCCATTCTTCTGCACTGCGGCGCCACGGACAAGGGTCATAGTGCCCAACGGGCCGCCTGCGACCGCTGCACTGATCGCTTTCGGACGCGAGCTGGCTGGTGTGCTTGCATGACTTTTGGCCCTAGGCTCCCTGGCCGGGCGGAGGAAATCATTGGAGCGTCGCCATCTGGCGCAGCAGGCTCGGCCGGCACGAGGACAAGGGTTAACCGATGAACGAAGCCAGGGACGTCCGCACGATCGTGGTAGGCGTTGACGGCTCGGACGCTTCGGTGTCGGCGTTACGGCATGCGCAGGCCCTCGCGGTGCCGCTGTCCGCCAAGATCGTGGCGCTGGCGTGCTGGGACTACCCTCCGGTGTACGACGGCTACGTCGCCGTCGGCATCGAGGACTTCGACGTCCGGGCAGGGGAAATCCTGGCCGAGGCGGTGGTGAAGGCTTTCGGCCCGGACACCCCGGACAACGTCGAGGCCCGCCTCGTCCAGGGACATCCCCGCCGCATGCTTATCGAGGAAAGCAAGTCCGCGGACATGCTCGTGGTGGGCCGCCGCGGCCACGGCGGGTTCGGCGGCCTGCTCCTGGGATCAGTCAGTTCGGCCTGCGTGGCGCATGCGCATTGCCCGGTACTGGTCGTTCACTCGCCAGAAAGCGACTGACGCCGGAATCCCTGCACGGAGCTATTCGAACCCACGTGATTCGAACCGTGTCCTATTCGACCCGCGAGCTATTCGAACGAGGCACGGCGCTGGTCCGAGAGACGGGTGACCCACACATCGGGCCTGTTGACCTTGAAGCGTCGCCCGGTCAGCGCCTTGGGAGCCACACGCACGTAGTACGGCTTGCCGCCGGGCTGCCACGGTTCCAGGAGCAGGGCATCCGCCTCGTCCTTGTCCGCCTGGTTCTCCATCAGTTCGGCTTCGCCGCGTGCCATCACGCTCCAGGCCGTCTCGTCGCGGGCGTCGTACCCGTCGATCTCGAATGCGACCGGCTTGCCCGTGATGGCGCCCCACAGCTTCGTGCCCCCCGAGGTGCGGAAGACAATCGTGCGCCGCTCCAGCACGAAGTTCACCGGAAAGATCTCTGGATGGCTGTCCACGATCAGCGCTACGCGCCCCACGACTTCGGCATCGAGCAGCGCCCAGCACTGGTCCATGGTCAGCGAGTAATCCGGCAGTGGCGTGGTTGTGTCCATGTGGAGCCACGTTACGTACCGGCCCGGACCCCGATTAGGGCCATAAGGCCTGCACTGCGCTCCTCACTGCACTGCACACCTCAGCGTGAGGCGCCACCCGGGTGCCTGTCACCAGGGGCTGGGCTTGTAGTCCTTCAGGAAGACGCCGTACTGGTCCTCGCCGGATTCGCCCATCACGATGGGGTCGTAAACGCGGGCGGCGCCGTCAACCAGGTCAAGGGGCGCGTGGAAGCCCTCTTCCATGAGGCGGACTTTGGTGTAGTGCGGCCGCTCGTCCGTAATCCAGCCGGTGTCCACGGCCGTCATCAGGATGCCGTCGGCGTCGAGCATTTCCTGGGCACTGGTACGGGTCATCATGTTCAGCGCAGCCTTGGCCATGTTCGTGTGCGGGTGCCCGGGGCCCTTGTAGGCGCGGGAGAACTGGCCTTCCATGGCGCTGACATTGACGATGTACTTCCGCCGCGCGGTGGAGCGCTTCATGGCGCCGCGCAGCCGGCTGACCAGCAGGAAGGGAGCCGTTACGTTGCACAGCTGCACTTCGAGCATCTCCAGAGGGTCCACTTCGTCCAGCACCTGGGTCCAGCTGTTGATCGTGGCGAGGTCCGGGACCAGCCCGCCGGCGTCGATGGCGGTGCCGGAGGCAATGCGCTCCAGCGACGCGGAGCCCGTGGAGAGGGCGAGGGAAGTGATTGCGTCCCCGGCCAGGACGGGATGGTCGAACACGCTGCTGGCAAGGGCAAGCGGGTGCTTGTCGTGGGCGTGGCCGAACGTGACGAGTTCCGGGCCCCCGTTGGCAGCCTGGAGAGCGGCTGGCAGCGGCTCGTCCTCTGCGTCGACGAGGGGCTTGTAGGCGTTGCCGGAGCGCCGCACCGTCTGGGCCGCATTGTTGATGATGATGTCCAGCGGCCCTGCGGCATCGAGGGAATCCGTCAGGGCCATTACCTGGGACGGGTCGCGGAGGTCGATGCCCACGATCCGGATCCGGTGCAGCCAGTCGGTACTGTCCTCCATCGCGGCGAAGCGGCGGGCGGCGTCCTTGGGGAACCGGGTGGTGATGGTGGTGTGGGCGCCGTCCCGGAGGAGCCGGAGCGCGATGTACATGCCGATCTTTGCCCGGCCGCCGGTCAGCAGGGCTCTGCGGCCGGTCAGATCGGTGCGGGCGTCGCGCTTGCTGTGGCTGAACATGGCGCACTCGGGACACAGCTGGTGGTAGAAGGCGTCCACTTGGGTGTAGTGCTGCTTACAGATGTAACACGGCCGGGACCTGATGAGATGGCCGGCGATCTCCCCGGTCGCGGACGTGGCGAGCTTGTTGCCGCGCGTCTCGTCGTCGATCCTGTCGGGGGCCGCCGTCGCCGTCTGGGCGATCACGGCGCGGTCCGCCTCGGCGATCTCATCGCGCTTGCTGACCCGCCGGTGGCGCTTGACGGCCTTGAACATCTTCCCGGTGGCGCGGCGCACGGAAAGGTAGTCCGGGTGTTCCTCGTCATAGGCGTGGATCGTGTTCAGGACCTTCAGGCAGGCCTGGATTTCCTCCGGGGTCAGCTCGGCCAAGCCGGGCCCGGCAAGACCAGACTCGGCAGAGGGAAGATCGGAGGACAGATCGGGGGAGCTCATTGCCCTAATTTTACAGGGTGCGGGGACCCGGCCTGACCGCAGCGCCGGGCCCCCGCCTGACTATGCCGTGGGCGATTGCTTGGCCGGTGCGTCCGCGCCGACCGCGGCGGCCTGCACGTGGACAACCTTGTCCACGGACTCCCGCAATTCGGGCCAGCTCTCCGTCGCGGTGCGGACGGCATCCGGCACCAGGCGGAGGTTGGCCGCAGAGAGCGCCCGTTCCGAATCGCTCGGGTCCGGGACCACCTGCCCCTTGGACAGGACCGTAATTCCGGAGTCGGTGACCTTGAACCCGCGGGCGCGGTCCAGTTCGGGGTCGAGCCCGATAGCGGCCCCGGCCGGAACCTTGACGTTCTTGTCGATGATGGCGCGTTTGATGACAGCGCCTTCGCCGACATTGACCTTGTCCATCAGTACCGAGTCCAGGACCCGGCTTGCGGTGCCGACGTAGACGTCATTGGAGAGCACGGACCCCTCCACAATGCCGCCAGAGACGACGACACCGCTGGCCACGATGGAATCCAGTGCCGTACCCACAGTGTTGGACTTGCCGCGGACAAACTTGGCCGGCGGCGAAATGCTCTGGCGGGTGTAGATCGGCCACTCAGAGTTGTAGAGGTTGAAGACCGGAACGGGGGAGATCAGGTCCATGTGGGCGTCGTAGAACGAATCGATGGTGCCGACGTCGCGCCAGTAGGTGCGGTCCCGTTCGGTGGACCCGGGAATGTCGTTGAGGGTGAAGTCGTAGACGCCGGCCTCACCCTGGTTCACGAAGTAGGGAATGATGTCCCCGCCCATGTCGTGCTTGGTGTCGAGGCGCTCGGCGTCCACGTGGAGGGCTTCGACCAGGGCATCGGCGTCGAACACGTAGTTGCCCATGGAGGCCAGGAACTGGCTGGGGTCGGCCGCGAGGCCGGGCGTCGAGGACGGCTTCTCGACGAACGCGGCAATTTTCTCCGGGTTGTCCGCATCCGTTTCGATCACGCCGAACTGGTCCGCCATGTGCAGAGGCTGGCGGACGGCGGCGACTGTGGCTTTGGCCCCGCTGGCGACGTGCTGCGCCACCATCTGGGAGAAGTCCATCCGGTAGACGTGGTCTGCGCCGACCACCACCACGATGTCGGGATTGGCGTCATGAATGAGGTTTAGGGACTGATAGATGGCGTTTGCGCTGCCGAGGAACCAGCTCTTGCCGACGCGCTGCTGGGCCGGAACCGAGGCCACATAGTTGCCCAACTGGGTGGACATGCGCCACGTTTCGGAAATGTGCCGGTCAAGGCTGTGGGACTTGTATTGCGTCAACACCACAATTTGTAGATAGCGGGAATTCACAAGATTTGAAAGGGCAAAGTCAATTAGCCGGTAGCTTCCGGCAAACGGGACACCAGGCTTGGCCCGGTCCGCCGTCAACGGCATGAGCCGGTTTCCCTCGCCACCTGCGAGGACAATTGCCAAAACTCTCTTTTGATGCGGCATGGTGATAGCTCCTGAACGCCTTCGTTACTCCCCAATACAGTCCGGCATGCCCGAACGTCTTCACACTAGATCAGTTCCACCGTAACGACTACCTTGGTGCATGTGCGAATAGATATTGTGACCAAAGAATTCCCGCCGGAAATATACGGCGGCGCCGGGGTCCATGTGGCCGAGCTCAGCAGGGTGCTGGCCCAACGCGTGGATCTTCAGGTGCGTGCCTTCGGCGCGCCCCGCGAGCCCGGGTATCACGGAGCGACCGTCACGTCGTATTCCGTGCCCGACGACCTGGGCTCAGCAAACGCCGCCATCCAGACCCTCGGGGTGGACCTGAGGATCGTTCCGGACATAGCCGGCGCGGACCTGGTCCACTCCCACACCTGGTATGCCAACATGGCCGGACACATCGCGTCCCTGCTCCACGGCATCCCGCATGTCCTCAGCGCCCACAGCCTGGAACCGCTGCGCCCGTGGAAGGCCGAGCAACTCGGTGGCGGATACGCGGTGTCCTCATGGGTGGAAAAGACCGCCTACGAGGCCGCTGCCGCCATTATCGCGGTCTCTGAAGGGATGCGGCAGGACATCCTGCGCAGCTATCCCGACGTGGATCCGGCCAAGGTCAAGGTGGTCCATAACGGCATCGATGTCAGCCAGTGGAACCGGGACGAATCTGATGACATCATCCGTCCGCTCGGGATCGATCCGGAGCGCCCCAGCGTTGTTTTTGTGGGCCGGAACACCCGGCAGAAGGGCGTACCCTACCTGCTGCGGGCCGCCGCCAAGCTCCCGGCCGACGTCCAGCTGGTGCTGTGCCTCGGTGCCGCGGACACTCCGGAACTGGCGGCCGAGACGGCACGCCTGATCGAGGAGCTCCAGAGCCAGCGCAGCGGCGTGATCCTGATCGAGCGGATGCTGCCCCGCAACGAGGTCATCCAGGTGCTCAGCCACGCGACCGCGTTCGCGTGCCCGTCCATTTACGAACCGCTGGGCATCGTCAACCTGGAGGCGATGGCGTGCGGTGCCGCCGTGGTGGCCAGCGCCACCGGCGGTATTCCGGAGGTCGTCGAGCACGGCAAGACCGGGCTGCTTGTTCCGATCGAGCAGGTCACGGACGGCACCGGCATCCCGCTGGACCCGGAGAAGTTCGTCACCGACTTTGCCGAGGCCCTCATCGAAGTGGTGTCCGATCCTGCCCGGGCGCGCGCCATGGGCGAAGCCGGCCGGCGCCGGGCCGAGGAGCACTTCTCCTGGGAATCGATCACGGAGACCACGCTTGAGGTTTACCGCTCGGTGCTCAACGAGGGCTCCTGACCCGCATCTGAACGGCAATCGACGACGGCGCCGCCCCTGCTGAGGCGGCGGCGCCGTCGTCGTAATTCGGCTGGGTCAGGCGCCGTGGGCCTTTGTGCCGTGGGTTTTCGTGTCGTGGGCCTTTGTCACCCGGGCCGCGCGGGCGAGCAGGATCTTTTCGTCCAGGGGTGCCTGGCCGCTGGCCCGCTGCTTCCGGAAGTAGTCCCGGGCCTCGTCCTGGCGGACTTTCTCCGCGCCGGTGGAGATCTCCGCGCGGAGGTGCTCCGGTCCGTAGCCGAAGGCGTCCACCAGGTCCACGGCGTGCGGGCGGATCTTCACGAGCAGGCGGTTGATGTATTCGCCCACGGTGCGTCCGCGCTGCATCGACAGCCTGCCGTTCATGAGGTACCAGGACAGGTTCTTCTCGATCAGGGACAGGCCGAACAGATCACGCAGCCACGTCAGGACCTTGTGCGTGCCCGGGTCGCTGACTTTCCCGAGGGCCTCGGTAAAGGCCTCCCACTGCAGCAGCTCCGCATGGGCCTGGGCGGCCTCGATGAGTTCGTGCTGGTGCGCGTTGAACAAGGCGGCGCCCTGCTGCTGCGGGAGCCGGTTGGCACCCTTGAGGGCCGTGGCCACCTCCGCGACCATGGTCTGGACGCGGTCCGTCAGCAGGGTCCGCTGGCTTGCTTCGTCCTTGATCGCCAGGGCCGCTTTCTGCACTGATCCGGTGTCCGCCACGAACTGGGCGACGCCGCGCAGTCCGGTGCGGTGGATCGCGACACCGGTGGCCTGGCCCACGACGTAGCGGGCCAGCACGCCGAAGTTCACGGTGCGGAATTCCTTGGCGTAGTCGGCCAGCAGCCGCTTGGCGACCAGCTGCAGCAGGACCGTGTTGTCGCCCTCGAAAGTGGCGTACACGTCCAGGTCGGCGCGGAGCGAGGCGAAACGGTTCTCGATCAGGAACCCGGCGCCGCCGCAGGCCTCGCGGCATTCCTGCAGGGTATCGAGTGCGTGCCAGGTGCTGAGCGGTTTGAGTGCCGCGGCCAGGGTCTCGAGGTCCTGGCGGTCCTGGTCGGTGCTGTGACGGCCGGAGAAGACGTCGTCGAATTTCTGCAGCAGCTGGTCACTGGCGAAGCTCGCGGCGTACGTGGTGGCCAGCCGGGTGAAGAGCCGGCGCTGGTGCCGCTGGTAGTCCAGCAGGACTTCTTCGTCGGTCTGCGAGGAGGCGTTGAACTGCCGGCGTTCGGTGGCGTACTGGATGGCGGTTTTCAGGGCCAGTTTCGACGCCGTCACGGCGGCGCCGTCGAGGGAGACCCGGCCCTGGACCAGCGTGCCGAGCATGGTGAAGAAACGGCGGCCCGGACTGCCGATGGGGGACGTGTAGGTGCCCTCAGGGTCGACGTCGCCGTAGCGGTTCAGGAGGTTGGTGCGGGGGATCCGGACCTGGGTGAAGTGCAGCCGGCCGTTGTCGATGCCGTTCAGGCCGCCCTTAACGCCGTCGTCGTCGCCGCCGATGCCCGGCAGAAATTCCTTGGTTTCGGGGTCCCGCAGGTCCATGTAGAACGCGTGCACGCCGTGGTTGACGCCCTTGGTGACCAGTTGGGCGAACACGACGGCGGCCAGGCCGTCGGTGGCGGCGTTGCCGATGTAGTCTTTCCACGCGGCCCGGAACGGCGTGTGGACCACGAACTCCTGGGCCGCGGCGTCGTAGGTGGCGGTGGTGGCAATGCTGGCCACGTCCGAACCGTGCCCGGTCTCCGTCATGGCGAAGCAGCCCGGAATGTCCAGGCTCATGATGCCGGGCAGCCACTTTTCGTGGTGTTCGGCGGTGCCGAGGTGGTTCACCGCGGAGCCGAACAGTCCCCACTGGACACCGGCCTTGATCTGCAGCGACGGGTCGGCGATGACCAGCTCCTGGAAACCGGCCACGTTCCCGCCGTGATCATCCGAGCCGCCCACGGACGTGGGGAATGCGCGGTGAACGGCGCCGTTGTCCACCAGGATCCTGAGCTGTCCGAACGCGCGCTGGCGATGCTCGGTGTGGGTCAGGCCCTCGATCTTGTGCAGTTCCGGGCGGCCGGCGAGGCCCCTGGACTTCAGCCGGATATCGGCCCACTTGCCGAGGAGCTGTTCGCCAAGGGCCGCGACGTCGACGGCGGGCGCCTCAGGGGAGCTGGGTTCGGCGCCGGAACGGCCGGCCGTTGTGGCTGCCGGCGTCGTGGTGTGGCGAGATGCGTTGCCGGTGGTGCGGTCGGCTAGTTCAGTCATGTCGTTTCCTTCTGTGGTTCTGACAATCTTTAGTGCTGACAATTCAGTTCGTCGGCGCGGGCCGGCGTGCCGCGTTACAGCGTGCCCTGGCCTGCCGGGTCCGCCGGTGCTGGCGAGGGCGTCTGCAGCTCGGGCGCGATCCCGAAGCAGAGCCAGTCCGTGATCTGCCGAGCCATGGCTTCCTGGTCCGGTTTACCGGGTCCGGGCGGGCTGGCGAGCCATTGCTCTCCGGCGTTCCGCACCAGGCCGATCGCGGCATTGGGCCAGTAGCCGATCACGGCTTCCTTGTCCGGGCCGCCGCCCAGATGGCTGCGCATGGGCCGGGCAATCATGTCGCTGATGGCGGCGAAGAAGTGGCTCAATGCACCGGCTGTGGAAATGGGCGGGCTGGCGGTATCCGCTTCGCCGGGGGCGTAGCGCGTGACGAAGGTGTAGACATTCGGGCTGGTCTCGGCCATCTGCAGGTAGGCGGACACCATGGCGAACAGTCCTTCACGGGGCGTCTGGGCGCTCTGGGCCGCCTCCTGGATGCGCCGCTGCATCTGGCTCAGGACCACTTCGCCCACGGCCTGCTGGAGTCCGGCCTTGTCGCCGAAATAGCGGTAGAACACAGACTTTGAGGTTCCCGCGGCTGCGGCAATGTCCTCCATCGACGCTTCACTGCCAAGGGCGTGCACAGCCCTCCGGGCCGACTTGATGAGCTCCCGCCGCCGTTCCTCGCGGTGGGATTGCCAGCGGGAAGCGCGGCCGTCGACGGCGGCCTGCCCGGCGGGCGGGGTGTCGTTGGGGATGTTCACGATACCCAGCGTATCAGGTACGCTGGGTATCGGTAATCGCTTTGATCGAAGGAGACAGCCCATGTCCGTCAACGGACCGTCAGTGCCCCGCCCCCAACCAGCCGCCAAACCAGCCGCCGGAACATCCGCCGCGGGGCCCGCCGCGGGGCCCGCCGCCGGGGCGGCCGCAGTGACGACACAGCACGTCGGCGCGGCATCGGCGCAGCTCCGCAGGGCTGTGGTGGTGGGCGGTAACCGCATCCCCTTTGCCCGGACCGGCGGCGCGTATACCAAGTCCTCCAACCAGGACATGCTCACCGCCGCCCTGGACGGGCTGATTGCCCGCTTCGGCCTTCAGGACGAACGGATCGGGGAAGTCGCGGCCGGAGCCGTCCTCAAGCACTCCCGCGACTTCAACCTCACCCGGGAGGCCGTGCTGGGCTCGGCCCTCTCTGCCGAGACCCCGGCGTACGACCTCCAGCAGGCCTGCGCCACCGGCCTGGAAACGGTGCTCGGCCTGGCGAACAAAATCAAGCTGGGCCAGATCGATTCCGCGATAGCCGGCGGCGTCGACTCCGCCTCTGACGCCCCCATCGCGGTCAGCGAGGGACTGCGCGAGGTGCTCCTGGACCTCAACCGTGCCAAGACCGTGTCCCGGAAGCTGCAGGTCCTCAGCCGGCTCCGGCCCAAGGATCTGGCCCCCGATGCCCCGAACACGGGGGAGCCGCGTACCGGACTGTCGATGGGCGAGCACCAGGCGCTGACCACCGCGCAGTGGAAGATCACCCGCGAGGCCCAGGATGAGCTCGCCTTCAACAGCCACCGGAATCTTGCCGCGGCCTTCGACGCCGGCTTCTTCGACGACCTCCTGACCCCTTACCGGGGACTGAGCCGGGACTCTAACCTGCGCGCCGATACGAGCCTGGAGAAACTGGCCACACTCAAACCCGTTTTCGGCAAGAACCTGGGTGCCGAAGCGACCATGACGGCCGGCAACTCCACCCCGCTGACCGATGGTGCCTCCACCGTGCTGCTCGCGTCCGAGGAGTGGGCCGACGCCCACGACCTCCCCAAGCTCGCCGCGGTGGTCGACGGCGAGGCGGCCGCCGTCGACTTTGTCCACGGCAAGGACGGGCTGCTCATGGCGCCGGCATTCGCGGTGCCCCGGCTGCTCGCACGCCACAATCTCACCCTCGCCGACATCGACTTCTTCGAGATCCATGAGGCCTTCGCCGGCACGGTGCTGAGCACCCTGGCCGCGTGGGAGGACGAGGACTTCGGCCGCACCCGCCTGGGCCTGGACGGCGCCTTCGGCAGCATCGACCGGACCAAACTGAACGTCAACGGCTCCTCGCTGGCCGCCGGACACCCGTTTGCTGCCACGGGCGGCCGGATCGTGGCGTCGCTGGCCAAAATGCTGCACGCCCAAGGCCAGGTCAACGGGCGCCCGGCCCGCGGGCTGGTGTCCATTTGCGCCGCCGGCGGCCAGGGCGTCGTCGCAATCCTCGAAGCACTCTAGGGAGAATCGGATGAGCGACAAATACACCCAGTTCGTCAGCCACGGACTCGGCAAGGACATCGCCAAGCGGCTCGGCCTCCCGCAGCCGGTGGCCCTCCGGCGGTACCAGCCCGGCCGCCCCCTCATCGAAGGGCCCTTACTGGTCCAGGGATCAACCGGCGGCGCGGACGAGCTCGCCGCCACACTCCTGTCCTGGAACCTCGATGTCCGCCGTCACGCGATACCCAAGGAAAAGCTCGGCGCCATCATCCTGGTACTGGACGAACTGGCCCACCCCGGCGACCTCGAAAAACCCGTCCTCACCACGGCCGCCTCGCTGCGCGATCTTGCCCCGAACGCCCGCCTCATCACCGTGTCCCGCACGGCAGACTCCGCGCCGGGGCCGGCAACGGCAGCGGCCCGGCAGGGCGTGGACGGTCTCCTGCGGTCTTTGGCGAAGGAACTCCGGGCCGGCGCCACCGGCAACGGCATCCTGCTCGGGGACGGCGCACGGCCTACGAGCCCCGCGACGCTGGGGGCGTTGAGGTTCTTCCTGTCGGGCCGCTCGGCGTTTGTGGACGGGCAGTTCCTGACCGTCAGCTCCGACGCCGGGCAGCTGCCCGGGGACGTCGGGAAGCCGCTGGCCGGCAAGGTGGCCGTGGTGACCGGCGCCGCCCGGGGAATCGGGGCCGCGATCGCCCGCACCCTGTACCGCGACGGCGCCACGGTCATCCTCGTCGACATCCCGGCGGCCGGGGACCATCTTGCTGAGGTGGCCAACGAGGTCCACGGGACGGCCCTGCAGCTGGACATCAGCCGCGACGACGCCGGCCAACGGATCATCGACCACGCCGCGGCACGGCACGGCCGGCTGGACATCGTCATCCACAATGCCGGGATCACCCGTGACAAGCTCCTGGCCAACATGGACGCGGGCCGCTGGAACTCCGTGATCGCCGTCAACATCGCCGCTCAACTGCGGATCAATGAGGCGCTCCTGGCCTCGGAGCATTTCCGCGGCTCGCCCAGGATTGTGTCCGTGGCCTCCACCAGCGGCATCGCCGGAAACCGCGGCCAGACCAACTATGCCGCGTCCAAGGCCGGCGTGATCGGCATGGTCCGTGCCACGGCGCCGCTGATCGGCGGGCGCGGCGGGTCCATCAACGCCGTCGCTCCGGGGTTCATCGAAACCGAGATGACCGCCCGGATCCCCTTCGCGACCCGCGAAGTGGCACGGCGGCTCAACTCCCTGCAGCAGGGCGGCCAGCCCGGCGACGTCGCCGAGGCCATCGCGTTCCTGGCCAGCGACGCTGCCGGCGGGATTTCCGGCGAGGTGCTGCGCGTCTGCGGGCAGAACCTGGTGGGCGCATGAGCGGTTCCCAGACCGTCATCCTCGGCGAGATGCCGGCCCTGTCCAAGCTCTACGTCAACGCGGCGGCCGCGGCGGCGCGGCGACGGGTTCTGGGCACCCACGGCGGCACCGAGCTGCCGGCCTACACCCACGAGGTGCGCGGCGTGAAGGCCGACGTCGCCAACCTGACGGCCTACCAGCACCTGATCGGCGAGAGCGCGAGCGATGTCCTGCCGGCCGGCTTTATCCATGCCCTGGCGTTTCCGCTGGCCATGAGCGTGCTGAACCGGGACGATTTTCCGCTGCCCCTGCTGGGCATGATCCACCTCAGCAACACGGTGGTGCAGTCCGCGCCGGTCCTGTTCACCCAGGCCCTGGATATCCGGGCCCGGGTGCAGGACCTGCGCGGACACCGGGCAGGCACGCAGCTCGATGTCGTGGCAGAGGTCCGTGCCGCCGGCCAGGACGCCGTCCGCTGGCGCGGGGTCTCGACCTACCTGGCCAAAGGGGTGTTCCTGCCCGGGATCGACAAGACCTCGGTGCCGTTGACGCTGCCGCCGTTCTCGGTGCCGGACCCCACGGCCCTGTGGCAGCTGGGCGTTGACACCGGGCGGGCCTACGCGGCTGTGTCCGGCGACTTCAACCCCATCCACCTGAGCGTCCTGACTGCCAAGGCTCTCGGTCAGCGGCGGTCCCTTGCCCACGGCATGTACCTGGCGTCCCGGGCGCTGGCCGACGTCGGCGCCGTCAGGGGGGACTCGTTCCGCTGGGACGTCGCCTTCGAAGCGCCCGTGTTCCTGCCGGCCCGCGTGGCGCTGGACATCAGCACGGTGCAGGCCGACGGGGGCCCATGGCAGCGCTCCGACTATGTGGCGTGGAACCCGCTGTCCGGGCGCCGGCACTTCAGCGGTTCTGTCGCGGCGCTGCCGTAGCCGGGCCCGGGACGAATCTCCCGGGCCGGGACAACCCAGCCCCCGCCGCCGCCGTCCGTTCCGTCGGGCCTGCCCAGCGGGCGGACGCCGCGCGTTTGCCTAGCTTGCAGGCGTGTTGGCCGGTTCTGCCTCCGGCCGGCCCGGCGTGGCGACGCGCAGCATGCGGTGGAGGCTCACGAGGATGGATTCCACCGCGCTCGGGGCGTCCCTGCTGTGCTGTTCGGCGGCAAGCCGGGCCGTCAGCTCGTTGATGGCCGCGTCGGCGGAGCGGGCCAGTTCGGCCTGGCGTTCCGGCTGTTCTTCCTCCAAGGCACGCAGCACGTCCCCGACGGAGGCCATGGCGTCCCCGAGGGGCGCCGCGTAGGCGTCGGGGACCACGAACGGGGTGTCATGGTCCCAGATGACGTCCGAGAGCACCTGGGTCACGTCCTGGACGTGGAAGGTCAGCCGCTCGAGGTCCCGCAGGTTCCGGTAGTCGAGCTCCATATCGCGCGGATGCAGGTGGCGGCGGGGATTGGCCTGGCGGCTCGCATCGGCCTTCTCGACGGCGAGGCGCACGGAGCGGGCGTGGGCTGCGAGCGCCTCCGAGCGGCGGGACCAGTCCTGATGTTCCGGCGGCCAGCTTTCCTTGAGGGCCTTGCCCATGTCCCAGAGCTGCTGGGCGAGCGCCTGGCGCAGTTCCGCGATACTCAGGGCCGCGGCCCGGAAGTGCAGCGGCGGGAAGACCAGCAGGTTCACGATGATGCCCACCGTGACGCCGACGCCCATCTGGAAGAGGTACCCGAACGAGAACGAGTCCGGATTATGGCCGCCGACCAACAGCACCAGAAGCGCCGCCGTCGGGATCCAGTCCCGGCCCGAACCGATCTTGGGCAGGCCGGCAAGAATAACGCCCAGGCCCATGACCACCGCGACCGTCCACGGAGATGGCGCGCCGAGGCTGAACAGCATGAACGCAAGACCGACGCCGATCGCCAGTCCGACGAGCGTCTGTACGCCCTGGCGCATGGAACCGGCAACGTTCTCGTACATGGCCACCAAGGCGCCGAGCGGGGCGTAGTACGGATACTCGGCGGCGGAGCCCGGCATGAAGGGGGCGATCGCGAAGGCGATGCCCGCGGCCAGCCCTGCCTTCAGGGCCAGCTGGAGCCGGGGCCACAGCACGGCCGCGGCGACTGCGCTGCCCGCGGTTCGGGTCCATCGGCGCAGCGGGGAGGGCGGGCTGCCGACAGTCTTTTCTGGAAGGGCCATTCGGCTCACCCTAGGGCCGGGAGGCTCCTGCGACAACTGGACGAACCCCGGGAGGCGCCGAAGGAACCGATGCGGACCCGCTCAGGACGCGGCGTGGGCGGCCCGCCGCACCGCCGCGGACAGCCGCTGGGCCCGGCCCCCGGTCCTGCCCTCTTCGCTGCGGCGGGGCACATACCCGAACCCGAGGCCGTAGCCGGGATCCGCGAAGCCGAGGGCAGCGTTGGCGCCCTCGTGTCCGAACGCCAGATGGCTGCCGAAGTTCCGTCCCGGCTGGGGTTTCATGAACACCACGGCGAAGGCGTTGTCCGAGCCGGAGCAACGGTCCAGTCCCCAGACCTGCTCCGCGGCCATGAGATCGATGGTGGCCGGGTTCAGGAACGCGGGGCTGCCGTCCACCCCCGTTGTGGCGGCGGCATAGAGCCTGGCCAGCCCGTCGGCTGACCCCACACCTCCGGCGCTGCTCATCCCCGAGGCGCGCACTGACCGATGGTTGGGCAGCTCCATGATGGTGCTGACCGGCGCGTTGCTGACCAGGCCATCGAGGCTGAGCGGGTCCAGCCACGGCTGGGCCGGGTCGGGATCGTAGAGTACCTCGCGGTATCGCGGTTCCTGGTCCTCAGGCAGGCCCAGGAAGAAGTCAATGCCCCACGGGTGGCGGATGCGTGCGTCGTAGAGCCCCTGGAGCGGCATCCCGGAGATACGGCGGCAAAGCTCCTCCATCAGGATCCCCATGGTCAGTGCGTGGTAGCCGAAGGCCGTGCCCGGGCGCCACAGCGGCGCCGAGGCCGCGAGACGCCGTGCCGCGGCGGGCGTGGTGAACTCCGCCAGCGGAAAACCGCCGACGACGCCGGGCAGCCCCGCCTGATGGGACAGGGCCTGCCGCACGGTGAGCCGGTCCTTGCCCTGGACGCCGAACTCCGGCCAGTAGGACGCGACGGTCCGGTCAAGGTCGAGCCGGCCGTCCTGGACGAGGAGGGCGATCACGAATGCGGCGACTCCCTTGGAACAGGATTAGGTGCCAGTGATGTCCCCTGGCGCGAAGCCCGGGCCGCCGTAAAGGTCCACCACCTTGGTGCCGCGGCGGTAGACGGACAGTTGCGCGCTGTAGCCCGCGTCATCGGACAGGAAGGAGTCGAAGAGCTCACGAACTTCCGCGAATTCGGGGGTGGCAAGGCCGGTCGAGACGGTCCGCGCTGATGTGTCCACAGCTCCCGTCTCCACAGCTCCGCTTGCCGTGCCCCACCCCGGCTCCGCGCCGGCCGCTGCCGGCATCAGGCTGCGCCGTGTCCCGGGGCGACCTCTTCACCGGCGCGGACCGGTCCGGGAGCCGTGCCGTCGCCGAACGGCCGGCCGCCCAGCGCTTCGCGGCCGTGTTCTGAGAGCCAGTTGCCCAGTTCAGGTCCGCGCGGGACCACTCCGGTGGGATTGATGTCCTCATGGACGATGTAGTAGTGCTCCTTGATCTGCACAAAGTCGGTGGTGTCACCGAACCCGGGCGTCTGGAATAGGTCGCGGGCGTAGGCCCACAGGACCGGCATCTCGCTGAGCTTTTGCCGGTTGCACTTGAAGTGGCCGTGATACACGGCGTCGAAGCGGGCCAGCGTCGTGAACAGGCGGACATCTGCCTCCGTGATGGTGTCGCCCACCAGGTAGCGTTGCCCGGCCAGGCGGTCTTCGAGCCAGTCGAGAGCCGTCCAGAGCCGATCGTAGGCGGCGTTATAGGCCTCCTGGGAACCGGCGAAGCCGCACCGGTAGACCCCGTTGTTCACTTCGGTGAAGACGCGCTTGTTGACGGCGTCGATTTCTTCCCTCAGGTGCTCCGGGTACAGCTCCGGCGCACCGGCCCGGTGATACTGCGCCCACTGCGTGGAAAAGTCGAGCGTGATCTGGGCGAAGTCGTTGGTGACGACCTGCCCGCTGGGCACGTCCACGATCGCCGGGACGGTAATCCCTCGGGGGTAGCCGGGGAAGCGGCGGAAGTACGCGTCCTGGATGCGCTCAATCCCGAGGACGGGGTCCCTGCCATCCGGGTCGAGGTCGAACGTCCAGGACCGGGCGTCGTGGGTGGGACCGGGCTGGCCGAGGGAGATGACCTCTTCCAGCCCGAGCAGCCGGCGCACGATCACCGTGCGGTTGGCCCACGGGCAGGCACGCGCCGCGATGAGGCGGTAGCGGCCAGGCTCCACCGGCCAGCCGGGCTCGCCGTTGCGGCCCGCGCCGCCGTCCCGGGTGATCCGGTCCTCAATGTAGTTGGTGTCCCGGGTGAATTCCTCGCCGCCGGTCACGTAGGCGCCCTTGGTGCTGAATCCCGGATCGTCGGTGTGGGTTCTCTGGCTCATGGTCCCAGCCTAAGGCCGGGCACTGAACGGTCCGAACACTGTTGCGCACTACATGGCGGTGAACACCGGCGCCATGGGCTGCCAGGCAAACCACCAGGCGCCGGCCACCACGGCGGCGAAGAGCGCAATCCATACCGCGGCGGGGACGGAGGTGGCCCGGGCCAGCAGGTAGGCGTCCGACGTCGGGAGCCTGTCGCGGTGCCGCAGATGGACGTTCGCCAGTTTGCCGAGATCCCTGACGGCCGCGACCAGGAGCGCCAGGCCCAGCACGATCATCACGTGAGCGTTGAACGCCGGCGGCACAAACAGCACCAGGAGCGCCGAGCCCAGCACGGCGGCGGCAGTGATGAGGAGGCCGACGCCGTTGCGCAGGAACAGGAATGACGCCAGGAGGATCAGCGTGCCCACCGACATCGCGGCGGGTCCCCAGCCGTTGAATCCGCACCAGACCATCACTGCACCAACGACGGCGGGCACGGGGTAACCCCAGAAGGTCGACCAGGCGGCGGAGAGCCGGCTCCGGCTGTAAGTCGTGGTGGTGCCGGAGTGGTCCAGGCCCAGCCGGATGCCCCCGAGCCGCTGGCCGGAGGTGAGGGCGGCGAACGCGTGTCCGAGTTCGTGGGTCACGGTGGCGAGCAGACCAAAGTAGCGCCAGGTCTGGCGCGGCAGGGACACGGCGACGGCCAGCAGGATCACCGCCACGAGCTCGGTACTGGTCACGTGCGGGCTGGGGGTGTGGGTGAACCCGGCAACGATCCGCTCCCACCACGTCAGGGCCAGGTTCGGTTCCACCGGGAGGCCGTGGCGGGTCATGTCCTGCCCGAGGCATGCTCGATGCAGTACGCCGTCCAGGGCCTGGCCTCCAGCCGGCCCTCGGGGATCGGGGCGCCGCACACTGCGCAGATCCCGTAGGTGCCCTCTTCCATCCGGGAAAGGGCGGCATCGATCTGCGCCAAGGAGGCCCGGCTCTGTTCCAGGAGCGCGGATGCCTGGGACAGCTCGAAGGCGATGGTGGTGCCCTCGGGATCGTGCTCGTCGTCGACATTGGAGTCCCGGCGGGCGGCATTGACCGAGGTGATGTCTTCGCGGAGAGCGGGCAGGAGGGCAAGCTTCCGGTGACGTTCCTCGTGCAGCAGGATCCGGAACCGTTCGACGTCAACCATAGAGTGCAAGGCTAGCGCGGGCGCTGTGGCGGCGCCTAAACGGTCGGAAGGGCCTTTCCGCGCCGCGGGCAGTGTCCGTGGTGGTACCCGTCCATCGGTCCTGCGTTTGCGGCCGCCGTGGAGGGACTCGAAGAACTGGTAGGTGAATCGCACATCCACGGAGGGGGCGCGGGGCGCGGAGGCAGCGTCTAGAGTGGGCGCATGGCGGACCAGACGCATCCCGAGACCACCGAAAACCCCGCAAACCCGGAATGCGCAGGTTCACCTGGAAGTCCCGGGAACCCCGGGGTCACTGACATGGCTGACGCACTGCTGCGCGAACTCGCCGCGGCCCATGGCGTGGACACGAGCTACTGGGGCTGGGACGGAGTAGAGCACTCCGTGGCCGCCGGAACGCTGCGGGACGTGCTGGCGGCCCTCGGTGTCCCCGCCGACGGGCTCCAGGAGCAGCAGCGCTCCCTGGCCGAGTCCCGGCTGGCACCGTGGCGGCGCACCCTCCCGCCGGTTCTTGTGGTGAGGGAGGGACGGGAGACCCCCGTGGATGTCCATGTCCCGCACGGCAGCGGTGTCCGCGTCTGGATCGATGCCGAGGACGGCAGCAGGCATGACGCCGTCCAGAGGGAGAACTGGGACCAGCCGGTTGACGTCGACGGCGTCCTGACAGGACGTGCCACGTTCGCCATTCCCGGCGGCCTCGGCCTGGGCTGGCACACCCTGACAGCCGACGCCGAAGGCACCCTGGCGCAGTGCCCGCTGGTTGTGACGCCCGACCAGCTCCGGGCCCCTGCCGTGCTCGCGAAACGCCGCACCTGGGGGCTGACGGCCCAGCTGTACTCCGTGCGGTCCTCCCGGTCCTGGGGGATTGGCGACTTCGCGGACCTCAGCGACCTCGCCGCGGTTGCCGGTGAGCAGGGGGCCGGCTTTGTGCTGGTCAACCCGCTGCATGCCGCCGAACCCGTGCCGCCGGTCGAGGACTCCCCGTACCTGCCCGCCACCCGGCGCTTTTTCAGCCCGCTCTACCTGCGGGTGGAGGAAATCCCGGAATACGGTTACCTGGACGCTGCAGGCCGGGCCGAGGTGGCACGCCTGGCCGAAGGTTTGCAGGCGGCCAACCGGTCACGGGACCTCCTGGACCGCAACGCCAGCTACACGGCGAAGCTCACGGCCCTGGAGCTCGTGTTTGCGGTTCGCCGCGGTCCGGCCCGCACGCGGCAGTTCGCGGACTTCTGTGCCGAGCAGGGGCAGGGGCTCGAGGACTTTGCGCTGTGGTGTGCGCTCGCCGAACAGCTGCCGCAGTCGGCGCCGGAATGGGCCGGGGCGGCGGCATCCCCGGCCTCGCCATACTGTGTGGAGCAGCGGCAGAGGCTCGCCGCCCGGATCGAGTTCCACTGCTGGCTCCAGTGGCTCTGCGACCAGCAGCTCGAGGCGGCCCAGCGTTCTGCACGCCAGGCGGGGATGGGGATCGGTGTGGTCCATGACCTCGCCGTTGGCGTGAAGCCTGGCGGTGCCGACGCCTGGACGCTGGCCGGCGTTCTCGCCCGGGGCGTTACGGTGGGCGCACCTCCGGACATGTTCAACCAGCTGGGCCAGAACTGGTCCCAGCCGCCGTGGCACCCGGGCCGGCTCGCCGAATCCGGCTATGCCGCCTACCGGGACATGCTCCGGACCGTGCTGCGGCACGCCGGCGGCATCCGCGTGGACCATATCCTCGGCTTGTTCCGGTTGTGGTGGATCCCCGAGGGCGCCGGCCCGGAGCACGGCACGTACGTGCATTACGACTACGAGGCGCTCATCGGCATCCTGGCCCTCGAGGCGCAACGGGCCGGGGCGATCGTGATCGGCGAAGACCTGGGCGTGTTCGAGCCGTGGGTCCGCGGCTACCTGGCCGAACGGGGGATCTTCGGCACATCAATTCTCTGGTTCGAACACGACGCCGACGGCCCGATCCCGCCGGAGCACTACCGCCGGCAATGCCTGACCAGCGTCAACACCCACGATCTGCCCCCGACGGCGGGTTACCTTGCCGGGGAACATGTCACTTTGCGGGAATCGCTCGGGCTGTTGCGGCGCCCCATTGATGAAGAACGCGCCGAGGCCGCGGCCGAGCAAGAGGCAGTGCTGGGCCAGGTCCGGGCACGCGGCCTGCTGACGGACACCGGCGGCACCGATGTCCGGGCCACGGTGGAGGCGCTGTACGCCTACACGGCGTTGGCCCCGTCCTCGCTGCTGGGCGTGGCGCTCGTGGACGCCGTGGGGGAGACCCGGACCCAGAACCAGCCGGGCACCAGCACCGAGTACCCGAACTGGCGCATCCCGCTGGCCGCTCCCGAGGGCGTGGTCCTGATCGATGACCTGCCGGGCAATGAGCGGTTCCTGTCCCTGCTGGGCACCGTCCGGAGTGCCCTCGATTCCGGGACCTGAGCCGGACCTGAGACCCTGCCCGCAGACGGCATTGGCCGCGCCGATGCCGGCCGCTAGCATGGTCCGATGACGCGGATCGGCCGAGGGGGTCTGGCGGGCGTTTGGGCGCTGGCGATGCTGTTGGCGGGGTGCACCCCGGTGCAACCCTTCCAAGCGAGCCCGCCTGCGCCCTTCCAATCCACACCGCCCCAATCCACGCCTGCTGAGTC
>NZ_CAKKMF010000008.1 GCF_918697925.1 Arthrobacter sp. Bi26 | reverse complement strand
GTTCTTGCCGGTGGGGTTCTTGCTGGTGGGGATTTTGGCCGATGAATTTTTGGCGGCACTCCGAGACGGGCTCCCGGATCCGTTCCCGGCGCCCTTGGTGGCGGGACGGGAGGCTTCACGGGCGGCGGATCGGCTGGCTGCATTGCTGGTGGCCCGGGCAGCGCGGGCGCTCCGCACGGAATTCGCGAACGCGGCCGGGCCGAACCTGAGCATCTTCTTCGGCTGCATGCCGGGGTCCATCTGGGCCCTGGCCAGGGACAGGACGACGCCGATTGCGCACAGCGACATCAGCAGGGCCGAGCCGCCGTAGGAAATGAAGGGCAACGGGACGCCGATCACCGGTGCCAGCCCCGTGACCACGGCCATGTTGACGCTGGCCTGGCCCAGCAGCCAGACCATGATCGCGCCGGCCAGGACGCGGTGGAAGACATCGTGCTGTGCGACGACGACGCGGTAGATGGCGGTGCCGAGGATAGCGAAGAGGACCAGGACCACGAGCGTGCCCACCAGTCCGAGTTCCTCGCCGATGATCGCGAAGATGAAGTCGTTGTGCGCTTCCGGGATCCAGCTGTACTTCTGCCGGCTCTGGCCCAGTCCGACGCCGAACCATCCGCCGGACGCGAGCCCGTACAGACCGTTGGTGGACTGGTAGTTCAGGTCGGAGCCATCGGCACAGGTCTGGCCCGTCCATGACAGGATACGGCACATCCGGTTCGGGCTCGTGACGGCGAGGACGGTCGCGCCTATGGCCAGTAACGCCCCGGAAATGCCGAAGAAGGAGAGCCGGACTCCGGCGAAGAACAGTGCGGCGGCCACAATGATCATCACAATCATGGCCGTGCCGAGGTCGTTTCCGGCGAGGATGAGGCCAAGGACCACAATAGCGCCCGGGAGCACGACCGGAATGAGCGCGTGGCGCCACTCCTGGAGGAGCTTGGCTTTGCGGTCAAGCACCGTGGCCATCCAAAGCGCCAGGGCAAGCTTGGCGGCTTCGGAGGGCTGGAAGGTGAACGGGCCGACGTCGATCCAGTTCTGGTTGCCCAGGGCGCTGCGTCCCACGAGGAGGACCAGGCCCAACAGCGCAATGGCCAAGAACATGAGCCCCCAGGCCACGCGCCTGAGCCAGGCGACGTTGACGCGCGAAAGGACAAACATGGCGAAGAGGCCAATGGCGGCGAATCCGCCCTGTTTGAGGGCAGCGGAGTACGGTGACTCCCCCGCAGCGATGGCTTCCACGCTGGAGGCGGAGAGGACCATCATGATGCCGATCGCCGTCAGGGCCAGGGTGGAGCCAAGGATCAGGTAGTACGTGGATCCGTTGCGGGACTTGCCGGTGCCTTCGAGCGCCGACCAGAATCCGCGGTTCCAGGCACGCACCCGGGCTGCCGGGGTGACGGAGGGCCTGCCGGCCGTTGACGCGGTAGCCGAAGGCGTCCTGCTGCCGGCGGACTTGCCACTGGTGGCACCGCCTCCGGCGGGTCGTGCCGCCGTCGTACGTGTGGGCGTGCTGACCATTGTTACTCCTCGCTGGTCTGAGCCTGCCCTTCCACGAGCTCGCGGACAGCTTCGATGAAGGCATCGCCACGGTGAGCATAGGAAGAGAACTGATCCATGGAAGCAGCCGCCGGCGCGAGCAGCACAGTGTCCCCGGAGGCGGCCAGCTGCGCCGCCGAGGCAACGGCCTGGGCCATCACAGTCTCACCGAAAATCGGCGAAGGGCCTGCGTCGGCTTTGGCCGTTACGGCAGTCTGCACGTCTTCAGTCTCGCCCTTGGCCGGCAGGATCACGGGGACATCCGGCGCGTGTCGCTTCAGTGCGGCCTGCAGATCGCTGGAGTCAGCGCCGATCAGGACCACGGCTTTGAGCCGGCTGCCCTGTTCCTGGATCAAGGAGTCGTAATTCACGCCCTTGGACAAGCCACCGGCGATCCACACCACGTTCTGGAAGGCGGATAAAGCAGCGGCGGCGGCGTGCGGGTTGGTGGCCTTGGAATCATTGACCCAGAGCACACCCTCATAGCGGGCCACGGGCTGGATCCTGTGGTCTCCCGGAAGGTAGTCCAGCAGGCCCTGGCGGACAGCCGACGGCGCCAGGCCGTAGGCCCGGACCAGGGCGGCCGCTGCCAGAGCGTTCGCCACCATGTGGCGCGGAGCCGCCGACCCCAGGTCAGCAATCGAGGCGAGTTCGGCCGCGCTGTCCTTGCGTTCGGCGATGAACGCGCGGTCCACCAGCAGCCCCTCCACGACCCCAAGCATGCTGATGGCCGGCGTCAGTGTGGTGAAGCCCACGGCCCGGCAGCCTTCCACCACGTCCGCGTCCTCGACCATGCGTTCGGTCTCGATCTGCTCGGCGTTGTAGATGCAGGCCTTCTGCGTATTCGCGTAAACCTTGGCCTTGTCGGCGAGGTAGGAGGCGTACGAACCGTGCCAGTCCACGTGGTCTTCAGCGACGTTGAGGCACACGCTGGCCACTGGGGACACCGAGTGGCTCCAGTGCAGCTGGAAACTGGAGAGTTCCACTGCAAAGACGTCGTAGTCCACGGGATCGCGCAGGGCGTCCAGGATCGGGGTCCCGACGTTGCCTACGGCGATCGCCTTGAGCCCGGCGGCCTGGAGCATGGACTCGGTGAGGCCGACCGTGGTGGTCTTGCCGTTGGTGCCGGTGATGGTCAGCCAGTCGGCGGTCTTGCGGCCCTTGCGTTCGCGGAGCCGCCAGGCGAGTTCGACGTCGCCCCACACCGGAATGTGCGCCCGCGCCGCAGCGGCGAGCAAGGCCTGGTCCGGGCGCCAGCCCGGGGACGTGACAACGAGGTCGGGCTTGTGCCCGTCGATCTTCGGAACCGACTCCACGGCTTCTTCGCCCAGCAGGACGTCCACGGCGCCGACGATGCGGAGCGTGTCGGCCTGCGCCAGCGCTTTGGCGCTGGTCGCGGCGTCCACCACGACCACCCGGGCACCGAGTTCGATCAGGGTATCGGCGGCGGCGAAGCCCGAGACGCCGATGCCGGTGACCACGACGCGCAGGCCGGACCAGTCGGAGTCCCACGTGGTGAGGCCCTGCAGCCGGGGTGAGGTGGTGAGCGGGGCGGGGATCGGTCCGGTCACAGGAGTACCACCCATTCAGCGTAGAAGATGCCCAGGCCGGCGGCGACAAACAACCCGCACAGGATCCAGAACCGGACCACCACCGTGACTTCGGCCCAGCCTTTGAGCTCGAAGTGGTGCTGCAGCGGTGCCATCTTGAAGAACCGTTTGCCCTTGGTGATTTTGAAGTAGCCCACCTGGATGATGACCGAGAGCGTGATGAGGACGAAGAGCCCGCCGATGAAGGCCAGCAGCAGTTCGGTGCGGGACAGGATGGCGAAGGCTGCGACGGCGCCGCCGATGGCCAGGGAGCCGGTGTCGCCCATGAAGATTTTCGCGGGCGAGGTGTTCCACCACAGGAAGCCGACCATCGCCGCGCTCAGGATGGCGGCCAGCAGGGCCAGGTCCAGGGGGTCGCGGACGGAGTAGCAGCCGCCGCCGGCCTGGCGCGGGGACCCGCAGGCCTGGTTGCTTTGCCAGATGCCCATGAGCGTGTACGCCCCGAACACCATGACCGAAGCGCCGGCGGCCAGGCCGTCGAGGCCGTCGGTGAGGTTCACGCCGTTGGTCGCGGCCGTGACGATCAGGTTGGACCACAGCACAAAGAGTATGGCGCCGAGCACGGTTCCGGCGAAGGCCAGGTTGAGCCACGGAATATCCCGCACCAGTGAGATCTGGGTGGAAGCCGGGGTCAGGCCGGCGGCATTGGGGAAGTTCAGCGCCAGCACGGCGAAAATGATGCCCACGGCACCCTGGAGGATCAGCTTGGCTTTGGCATCCAGCCCCAGGCTGCGCTGCTTGGAAATCTTGATGAAGTCATCCAGGAAGCCGACCAGCCCCATACCCACCATGAGGAACAGCAGGAGCAGCCCGGAGGCGCTTGGACCCGGGGAGTGCGGGTTCATCATCCACATGATCAGGTGCGTGAGCCCGTAGCTGACGAGGACCGCCACGACCACAACGGTGCCGCCCATTGTCGGGGTGCCGCGCTTGGTGTGGTGGGAGGTGGGTCCGTCGTCCCGGATGAATTGTCCGTAGCCCTTGCGGACCAGGAACCGGATAAACAGCGGGGTGCCCACAAACGCGAGGAGCAGCGCCATTCCGGCGCCCATCAGCAGTGCAATCACAGCTGTGCACTCCCTTCGGTGGCGGTGGCGGCAGTTCCCTCAGCAGATCGCTCGGGAGAGTCCTTGGTGGCATGTGGGGGTAATGCTATCCGATCCCCCAAGTGGCGCAGCCCGATGCCGTTCGATGACTTGAACAGGACCAGGTCGCCGGGCTGGAGCTCGGCTTGAAGGAGCTCGTAGGCCTCGTCCGCAGTCTCGGCGAAAACACATTCGTCGCCCCAGGAGCCCTCGTTGATGGCGGAGACATACAGCGACCGGGCTTCCCGGCCCACCACGACGAGACGGGAGATGTTGAGCCGCACCACCTGGGTGCCGACTGCCATGTGCTCGCGGATGGAATCCGGGCCGAGTTCCAGCATGGCGCCCAGGACCGCCCAGGTGCGGCGGCCGCGTCCCAGCTCGGCCAGCGTCCGCAGTGCCGCCCGCATGGACTCCGGGTTGGCATTGTAGGCATCGTTGATGACTGTCACGCCGTCGGGACGCTCCGTGCGCTCCATCCGCCAGCGGCTGGCGGCGGCCTGCGTACCGAGCGAGGCGGCGATCTGCGCGCCCGGAATGCCGGCCGCGTGCGCCGCGGCCGCAGCCGCGAGGAGGTTGGCCATGTGATGGGCACCGATCAGCTTGGCGGCAACGTGGTACTCGGTCGGTCCTTGCTGGCTCAAGTCGCCGGGGAGGAACAGCTCAAATTCTGGATGGCCGTCGGCGTTCAGTTCCACACCCTCTGCCCTCACCACATCGGCTTGGGCCATGCCCGTCTGGACGCTGTTGTCTTGGCCTATGCCGGCCGCGCGGGAGGTGTAGCCGAGCACGCGGGCCCGGGTCCGGGCGGCCATCGCTGCGACGCGGGAATCATCCAGGTTCAGCACGGCGGTGCCCGTGGCCGGGAGCGACTCCACGAGTTCGCCCTTGGCCACCGCGATGTTGTCGATACCGCCGAATTCTCCGGCATGGGCGGAGCCGACACCGAGGACGACGCCGATCTCCGGCTGGACCATGTCCGCGAGGTATTGGATGTGGCCGATACCCGTGGCGCCCATCTCGATGACGAGGTAGCGGGTGTCGAAGTCGGCCTTGAAGACGGTGAGCGGGACGCCGATCTCGCCGTTGTAGGACCCTTGCGGCGCAACGGTGGCGCCTTCAGTGCCGGCTGCCGCGAAGATTCCGGCGAGCAGGTCTTTCGTGGTGGTCTTGCCGGCGGAACCGGTAATGCCGATCACCGTGAACGCGGCGCCGGCAGCTGCGCGGCTGGCCCGGATCCGGCGGACGGATTCAGCAGCCAGTGCGCCCATGGCGAGGACAGCGTCCTCAACGACGACGGCGGGAAAGTTCGTTCCGGCGGCGTCGGCGACTTCGCGCTCGACGAGTGCCAGGACGGCGCCCCGGTCAAAGGCGGCGCCCACGAAGTCGTGTCCGTCGGCGTTCTCCCCCGGTTTGGCCACATAGAGGGAACCCGCCGTGGCCTCGCGGGAGTCGGTCACCACGGATGCGGGAGTAATTCCCGGTTCCGCGGCGAGCCGGCCGTTGGTTATGTCGGCGATTTCCGCCGCTGTAAGTGCAATCATCTCGGTTTAGGACTCTATCCGGTGGTCTTCGAGAACGGTGAATCCCCGTGCTGTCAAGGCGTTCCGAAGCTCCACCCGGTCATCCAATGCCAGGTTGACTCCCTTGACCTCCTGCCACACCTCGTGCCCGCGCCCGGCCACGAGGATGGTGTCCCCGGCTCCGGCGAGCTCTACGGCCTTCACGATGGCCGCGTCGCGCGGGAAGACCTCCAGGACAGTGCAGTCCAGGCCTTCGTCATCCTTGGCCGCCAAGGCCCCGGCAAGGACGTCCGCGCGGATGGCCGCCGCGTCCTCGTCGTGGGGATCGTCGTCGCTGACAATTACGGTGTCCGCCAGCCGGGCCGCAATGGCCCCCATGGCGGGGCGCTTGCTCTGGTCGCGTTGTCCGGTGGCGCCGAAAACGATGATCACCTTGGACCCGGGCTCCGGGGACCGGACGGCTTCGAGGGCACGTTCGAGGGCGTCGGGGTTGTGCGCGAAATCCACCACGGCCGCCGGGGCCGTGGAGACGAGCTGCATCCGGCCGGGCACGGCGACGGTGAAGGGGTCTGCGGCGTCGAGGGCGGCCTGCACGGCGGCAGGCTCGTGGCCGCCGGCGAGCACCATGACCGTGGCCAGTGCTGCGTTGGCGACGTTGAAGCCTCCCGGCAGGCCAGTGTGGACGCGCAGCTCGGCGCCGTCCAGGTGCCTGAGTACGAAGTCGGAGCCAAGGCCCCGCGGAGCAGTCCGGGCCACAGTCCAGTCCGCGGTCCAGTCGGCGTCAGTCTGCCCGCTGCCGGTGGTCCCGGCCGCGGCGAGGGTTGTGACCGGGATTTCGGCGGCGGCCGCGAGCTTCCGGCCCCAGGCGTCGTCGATTGTCACCACCGCGGCGCGGGCGCGTTCCGGCGTGAACAGCCGGGCTTTGGTCTGGAAGTATTCCTCCATGGTCCCGTGCAGGTCCAGGTGGTCCTGGGTGAGGTTCGTGAACCCGGCGACGTCGAACACCACGCCGTCCACGCGGTGGAAGGACACGGCGTGCGAGGAAACTTCCATGGAGGCGGCATCGAGCCCGCGTTCGCGCATGAGCGCCAGCAGGGCGTGCACATCCGTGGATTCGGGGGTGGTCAGCAGGCTCGGGATCGGCTCGCCGCCGGCCAGGATCTCAATCGTTCCGATCAGCCCGGTCCGTTTGCCCAGCGCCCGCAAGAGGGCATTGATGAAGTAGGTGGTGGTGGTCTTGCCGTTGGTGCCCGTCACGCCGAAGAGGGCCGGCGCCCCGGCGCCGTCGGGCCGGCTCTGGTAAATGAGTGCGGACAGCCGGCCGACCACGCTGCGCGGCTCGGCGGACAGCAGCACCGGGACGGGGATGTCATTGGCCAGTGCCAGCAGGCGCGCTCCGGCGTCGTCTGTCAGGACCGCCACGGCGCCGGCGTCGACGGCCTGGGACACGAAGTCGGCCCCGTGCCGTGCGGCGCCGGGCAGGGCCACGTAGAGGTCTCCCGGGCGGACCGACCGGGAGTTCAGGGAGATCCCGGTGACCGGGACGGAGCTGGATGCCCCGGGAACGGCGACGCCGATCGCCGCACCGATGGCTGACAGCGGCACTGCGGCAACCGCAGTGGGCCGAAAGCCCGGGGTGGCGTCATGGCCGGACGGCGCGGAAGCATCGGGGGCGGTGAGCTCTGACAAGTGGATCTCCGTTGTGGTGCTAGTGGATCGGGCACTGAATGAATCGGGACCTGCGCACGGAGATAGGCTCCGGCGGGCAGGCACTGGGCAGTGGCGCCGGCTGGTAACTTCCGGGTGCCAGGTGGAACGGGCGCTACTTGGCGTACTGCGGCAGCCGGGCAGGTTCGCCGGTGGAGGGCTGGACGTTGAACGTGCGCAGCGTCTGGCTCATCACCGATCGGAACACCGGTCCGTTGGTGATTCCGTAGATGCTTCCCTTGGGCCGTTGCAGGACCACCTCAACAATAAACCGCGGATTGTCCATGGGCGCCATTCCCACCATGGAGGCCGTGAAGCCGCAGAAGCCGGATTTGCCGTCGTCGCACGGGGACTCGGACGTGCCTGTCTTGGCGCCCACGCGGTACCCGTCGATCGCGGCCTCCTTGATCTCGCCCTCGGTCACCGCGCTCTCCAGGATGTCGCGGACCTGCTTGGCGGTCTCCTTGGAAACGATCTGCTGCGGGGCCTTGGCCGGGACTTTTTCCTCGGTTCCGTCCGGGTTGATGTAGCTGTCGATCAGCCGCGGCTGGAGCATCACTCCGTCGTTGGCGATGCTCTGGTAGGCCCGGACGGTCTGGAGGGTGGATTGGGCGACGCCCTGGCCGAAGAGGACGGTGTACTGCTGGCGGCCATCCCACTGGTCAGCCGGGGTCAGGATGCCCTTGGATTCGGCCGGGAGTCCAATGTCGGGGGCGTCGCCGATCCCGAACTTCCGCAACCAGTCATGGCGCTGGTCCTTGCTCAGGCGCTGGCCCACCATGACCGTGCCGGTGTTCATGGAGTAGCCGACAATTCCGGCCAGCGTCCGGCGCTCGGTGCCGTGTTCGAACGCGTCGCTGAAGGTCTGCCCGTCCACGGTGTAGGTGGGCGGAATGGTGAAGGTGTCCAGCGGGCTGGACTTGCCTTCTTCGATCGCGGCGGCGGCCGTGATCATCTTCTCCACCGAGCCGGGCTCGTAGGAGGCGGTGACGGCCCGGACGCCGCGGTCCTCGGCCGCGACCTTGCCGGGGTCGTTGGGATCCGGGGAGTCGGTATCGGCCATGGCGATGATGTTGCCGGTCTTGGCGTCGGAGACCACAATCACACCCCACTCGGCGCCGAGCTTGTCTTTTTGGCTTTGAATCGCCTGCTGGGAAAAATACTGCAGGTCCGAATTCAGCGTGAGCTTGATGTCCTTGCCGTTAATCGCCGGCGTCAGCTCGTCCACGCCCACGGGGATGCGCAGTCCGTCGGCGCCGATTTCGAACAGGCGCTTGCCGGGTGTCCCTTTGAGGATCTCGTCCTGGGTCTGTTCGAGTCCTGCCTGCCCGGTGGTGCCGTCCTTGAGGAACCCCACAATTCCGCCGGCCACGGAGCCGTTGGGGTAGACCCGTTTGCTGGTGCCTTCGGTGACAATGCCCGGAATCTGCAGCTTGGACACCCGGTCCTCGACGTCCGGTTTCAAGTCCTTGGCCACGATGTAGTAGCGCTGGGTTCCGGTCAGGGCATCGCGCAGCGCGTCGCGGTCCATGCCGAGCACGCCGGCCAGTTCGGAGATGCCCTGGTCACGGGTGACCTTGACGAGTTCGTCCTTGCCCTTGATGGTTTCGAGCCGGCGGAACGAGTCGGTCTTGGTGTTGACGGTCTGGTCCACCACGACGTTATAGCGGATGACGCTGCTGGCCAGGACCGTGCCGGAGGAATCGAGGATACTGCCGCGCTCCGCGGGCAGCTCTATGGGCGTGAGCCGGTTATTGAGGGCCGCCTCCGCCATGCCCCCAATGTCCAGGCCCTGGACCATGAACAGCTTGCCGCCGACCACCAGCAGGAGCGCCAGCATGATGCCGAGTCCCCAGCGGAGCCGCCGGGTGGCGTTTGGGGCTTTCGCCTTGCTTGCCTTGCCGGAGTTCTTCGCCACGGTGAGTCCTTGCTGCTTGCCTTGCTGGTGGTCAGTGAGCGTTACTGCCCGGGGGTCTTCTGCGCCGGGGCGGGAACCGATCCACCGTGGAGCTCCGCCGCGGGAGCGGGCTTTGCAGGTGCCGCCGCGGGAGCGGGCTTTGCAGCCGCCGGCGCCGGCACGGTGTCCGCCGCCTTGCGCTGGGCCAGCGGTTCATTTTCCGTGACAGGCGGAACGACGTTGAGCTGTCCTGCGACGGCCGGTGCGGCGATGACGGCGCCCGGGGCATCGCCCTTGACGGCCGGTTTGGCCTTGCCGGTGACACTGAGGGTGGAGAGATCGATCTGGCCCTTGGCCAGGGATGCCACCATGCCCAGTTCCGCGGCCTTGGCCGCGAGGTTCTGCGGGGCGTCGAAGTTCTGCACTTGCTGGGTGAGGTCCTGGTTCTGCTTGGTCAGGGTGCTCTGTTCACTGCGGAGCTGGACCAACTGGTACTGGGCGGAGGAAACGGAGATGTTCAGGACCAGTACGGCCATGAGGGCAATCGCCAGGAGACCGAAGCAGAGGACCACGAATGGTGCGCGGCGCTTGCGGGGCACGGAGCGGACCACAGAAAGCGGAGTGCGCGCCTTCCGGGTCTGATCAGTGCCGGGGCGGAGGCCGGGCAGGGCACGGGCAGTGGCGCCCTGGGCAACGGGGTAGCTGTTGACGGCGGCGGTGCTCATGCGGCTCTCCTGGCTTTGATGCGTTCGACGGCGCGCAGCCGGGCGGAGGCTGCACGGGGGTTTTCGGCGATTTCAGCGGCGGTAGGTACCTCGGTGCCCTTCGTCAGGGTTTTGAGTTCGGCTTTGTGCTCTTCGAGCTCGACCGGGAAGCCGAGCGGGGCCGAGGACTTCGACCCGGCCTGGAAGAAGCCCTTGACGATCTTGTCTTCCAGGGAGTGGTAGGACATGACCACCACGCGGCCACCGAGGGCGATGGCCGCGATGGCTGCCGGAATGGCACGCTCCAGGACGTCCAGTTCCTCGTTGACCTCGATCCGGAGTGCCTGGAAAGTGCGCTTCGCGGGGTGGCCGCCGGACTTGGCGGCACCGGCGGGCACCACGGACCGGATCTGTTCGACCAGTTCGCCGGTGGTGGTGAAGGGCTTTTCGGCACGCGCGGCCACGATCCTGTTCGCGATGCGGCCGGCGAACTTCTCCTCGCCCCATTTTCGGATGATCCGGACGAGTTCTTCTTCGCTGTAATTGTTGACGACGTCGGCGGCAGTCTGGCCGCGGCTGGTGTCCATCCGCATATCCAGGGGCGCATCAAAGGAGTAGGCGAAACCGCGCTCCCGCTCGTCCAGCTGGAGGGACGAGACGCCAAGGTCCATCAGCACACCGTGGACTTCGGTGAAGCCCAGGTCCGCGAGGACGTCCGGGATTTCGTCGTAGACGGCGTGAACGAGGTCGGTCCGGTTCGCGAAGGGCGCCAGACGCGCCCCCGCCAGCGCCAGGGCTTCCTCGTCCCGGTCGATGCCGATCAGGTGGAGGTCGGGAAAGCGCTGCAGGAGGGCCTCGGAGTGGCCGCCCATGCCGAGCGTCGCGTCGATCACCACGGGGGTCTCGCCGCGGCTCCGGGCAGCCTCGAAGCCAGGGGCCAACAAATTGATGCACCGGTCCTTGAGGACCGGTACATGGCGTTCGGACGTTGGCTTCGCCTGGTCGGGATCAGTCATGCCGTCGTCCTTTCGTTGCGGGAGTTTGCTGGTTGCGGCCCTTACGCAACGTTCCTTGGTCCAGATCCCCATCCGCGCCTACCCGGTGCCGGCCTGGCTCCGGGGAAGTGAGCCAGGACAACAACCGGATGGGCGGCTGGAGATCTCGATCAAGGAACGTTGTGTGCTTGTGGATGAGTGGGGGTTCAGAGAATCCCCGGAATAGCGTCGTCTGTTTCCGAGAAGGCGGTTTCCTTTTCGGCCAGGTACTCACTCCAAGCCTGGGCGTCCCAGATCTCCGCGCGGGAACCTGCGCCAATGACGGCGAGTTCCCGGCCAAGACCTGCGTATTCCCGGAGCGCCGGCGGAATCGTCACGCGCCCCTGCTTGTCAGGTACCTCGTCCGAGGCTCCAGAGAGGAAAACACGGATGTAGTCACGTGCCTGCTTGGAGGAAATTGGAGCCTCCCGCATCTGCTCGTGAACCCGGCCGAATTCCGCCTCACTGAAAACGTAGATGCAACGCTCCTGGCCCCTTGTGAGAACCAGCCCGCTGGCAAGTTCCTCGCGGAACTTCGCGGGGAGGATAATTCGGCCTTTTTCGTCCAGACGCGGCGAATGTGTGCCGAGAAACACGGCCCACCGCCCGTCTGTTCTAGAAAGTCCAACGTCCCCTGAGTTGCAACTACCCTCTTACGCCCTCCACATTACTCCACATCGCTCCACAGTCAACGACACGCCCGGGATGTTTAGACAAATTTGCGGATGTTTATCCCCTTTCGTCCCAGCATTTGCAGGGAAACAGGATTGGTGGGGGAAAGTGGAGTGATTTTTCCTGCTTGCCTCACTCGCCCTGGCCGATTCACGGTTCGGACCGGCGCCAGGGTGAATCAATTCGACGGCGCCGCCCCTTTTATGGCCCGATCGCGGCGAACCCGGGCAAGAACCGGAGCAAAATTTCTGCTTTAAATGGCGAAAGACCCGCCGAAGCGGGTCTCGCGCCGTCCCCCGGAGAGCCGGTGGCGGAAAGTGGAGGGCCTAAGGGGCCGTCACGGATTGGTTCAGGACTCGCCCCCGTGCCGTTCGTCCCAGCGCTGTTCAAGGTTGCTCATGAACGAGTTCCTGGGTTTGCCCTGCTTGCGGCCGCCGGCTGCCCGGGACCTGCCCACAGCCGAACTGCGCATCGTGGCGAAATAGACGCCGGCGCCCATCACTACAAAGCCCACAACCCCGACGATGATAATTTGCGTGGACACGCCGACCAATAACAGAAGCACGCCCGCGAGAGTCGCGAGCACGCCCATGACGAGGTGGCGTGTGGACCAAGAGCGTCCGGGGACCGATCCCATCGAGCTTGCAAACTTTGGGTCGTCCTCATTCAGCTGCTTCTCAAGTTGCTCCAGCAACTTCTGTTCGTGTTCCGAGAGCGGCATCACGACCTCCTCAAGTCTGCCAACGTCCGGGCGTGACGTATCCAGTGCCCTAATCGCCTAACGCCCGGGATTCCGAAGAGGTTCCCATTCACCGCCCTTGGTGAAAGGGGCAATTCAGCAGTCCCGTGCCGGTCTTAGCTGGCCGGGTCGCCCGAACGGTCGATCCAGTAGTCCTAAACCTAGGTATTAATAAGGATAGATTGTTGCGGCCTGTTCTGAAAGACAGTCTTAAGGCCCTGTCCCGTGTCCGAAACCCCTCGCTGGAGCCCTTGTCGGGGCGGGGCCGCCATATTCCTGCGCCGGTCCCTGCGCCGGGCTCACTCGAGGGGGCCCCCGGGATCCAGGAGCCGTGCCGGTAGAACCGACTTATTGCCGAATTTCCGGGTGACAGCATCGAGGGCTTGTTCGGCGGCCCGCCAGTTGTCGTCCCGGCGGTCCAGGCTGAGCTGGAGCGGGGCGTGGGCAGCCTCTTCCAGCTGTTCGGCCCGAATGCCCACGAGCCGGACTGTCATGGGCCTCTCACCTACCGATTCCAGGAGCTGCACTGCCACGGCGTAAAGAAGTTGGGCGCTGTCGATCGGTGTGCTGACGGTGCGGCTGCGGGTGATGGTGGAAAAGTCCGCGTAGCGCAGCTTGAGCGCCACGGTGCGGGCGTGCATGCCGGCGCCCCGGAGGCGCTCCGCGGTCCGGTGCGAAAGCCGCAGCAGCTCACGGTGCAGCAGGGCGTCATCCGCAGTGTCAGTGGCGAACGTCTCTTCGGCTCCAATGCTCTTTTCCAGCCGGACCGGCGTCACGGGCCGCGGATCGATGCCCCAGGAGAGCCGGTAGACATGCTCCCCCGACGCGCCCAGCAGCTTCCGCAGCGAGGGCAGCGGCGAGGCGGCGACGTCTGCCACCGTCCGGATCCCCCTGCGGGCAAGCACTTCCACTGTCTTGCCGCCGACGCCCCACAGCGCACTGACGGGAAGGCTGTGCAGGTACGGGACGGTTTCCTCGGGCCTGATCAGCAGCAGCCCGTCCGGCTTGCACCGGGTGGAAGCGATCTTGGCCACAAACTTGCTGGCGGCAATGCCCACCGACGCCGTGATTCCCAATTCCCGGAAGACGCGGGCCCGGATCAGTTCGCCAATCTCACGGGGCGGACCGAGCCGCCGGATGGCTCCCCCGACGTCCAGGAACGCCTCGTCCACGCTGAGCGGCTCGACGAGATCGGTGATGGAGCCAAAGATTTCCATGATCTGGCCGGAGACTTCGTAGTAGAGCTTGTGGCGGGGCTCGATAATGACAGCCGAGGGGCACATGCGTGCCGCCACCACCATAGGCATCGCTGATCTGACGCCGAACGCCCGGGCCTCGTAGGACGCGGACAGCACCACGGAGCGGTCCGCCGGATAGCCCACAATCACGGGCCTTCCCTTCAACTCGGGACGGCTGCGCAGCTCCACGGAAACAAAGAACGCGTCCATGTCCACATGCATGATGCTGCTGCGCCTCAGTTCCAGCAGGGAATCCCCGCTCAGGCGGCCGGGAAGCTGGCTGTGGGGCTGCGCATTCGGCAGCCCCCGAGGGTGCACATTTGACTGCACTCTCTGCTGATTGTCTGCGTCCGGCCCCACGTCTTCAATCCTATGCCCGGGGACTGACTAAACTGGAGGCTGATTCCGCTTCAACACCAGGAGGAAAGTCCCTGTGAAGGTATTTGGACAGCGCAAACGTGCCGCAGCAGCCATCGCGGCGGCGGGCGCGTTATTGGCCTTGGCCGCATGCACGCCCGCCGGCTCCGCGAGCCCGGCGGCGTCGTCGGCGTCGAACCCGGCCGCATCTGCGCAGTCCTCCACCACGGCTCCCCCCAGCCCTTCGGCGCAGCCCGGCACGTCGGCGACGGTTGGCGCGCTGGTTCCCGGCTTCCCGCAGAAGCTCCTGCCGCTCATGCCCGGGGCCAAGTTGGTCTCCAGCAGCTTCGATAAGACCACCGTGCCGGCAACCGTGGCACTGGTCGGCAGCATCACCGCCCCTGCCGCAGATGTCCTGGCCTTCCACACCAAGACGCTGGAGGCACAGGGCTTCAAGGCCGTACCCGGTGAAACCGTGGGCGCCCTGCCCTCGAAGGACTTCCTGCGCGGGGACAACGAAACTGTGAACATCTCCGTCATGCAGAAAGCAGGCGTGTCCACGTTCACGATTGGCGCGAACGTCGCTGCCGAGTCCGTCAAGTGAGTCTCGCTGAACAGCTAAGGCTAGAGCAGGCGGATTACGTGGCCGCCGTCGCCGGCCAGCTGACGGAGTTCCTGACCAGCCGCCAGGCCGTCATGTCCTCGATCTCCCAGGACATCGATCCGCTCATGGGCTCGATCTCAAACCTGGTCACGGGCGGAAAGCGCCTGCGGGCACTCATGTGCTACTGGGGGTGGCGTGGCGCGGGCGGGGAGGCAGGCGCCACCGAGGTGGTCACAGCCGGCTCAGCCCTGGAGCTGTTCCAGGCTGCGGCCTTGATCCACGACGACATCATTGACCGCTCGGATACCCGCCGGGGCGGCCCCAGCGTCCACCGCCGCTTCATTGAACTGCACGAGGCCCAGGGCTGGGCGCTGGACAGTGAGCGGTTCGGCCACGCGGCAGCGATCCTGACCGGGGATCTCTGCCTGTCCTTCAGCGAGGAATCCTTCACGGAAATCGGCCACCGCGCCGCCTCGGGCAGCCCGGCACGGCTGATCTTCAACCTGATGCGTGCCGAAGTGATGGCCGGGCAGTACCTGGACATCCTCGAAGAGGTCGCCGGGCCCAGGCGGGACCGCGCCGGGGCAGTCAGCCGGGCCCAGTCCATCATCCGGTTCAAGTCGGCCAAGTACTCCACCGAACACCCGCTCGCTCTCGGCGGCGCCCTGGCCGGCGCCGGCGACGAGCTGCTGCGCGGCTATTCCGCCTTCGCCCTGCCGCTCGGCGAGGCGTTCCAGCTGCGGGACGATGTCCTTGGCGTCTTCGGCGACCCCGTCACCACGGGCAAACCTGCCGGGGACGATCTCCGTGAGGGCAAGCGCACGGTCTTGGTGGCTTTCGCCCTGGACCAGGCCTCGGCGGCCGAATCAGAGTTCATCGACGCCAAACTGGGCAGCCCCGATCTCAGCGACGCGGACATCGAGGAGATCCGGCGGATCATCGTGGACTGCGGTGCGCTCCAGGCCACCGAGGTACTCATCGAGGAATTCGGCAAGGCGGCCTTCGCCGCCCTGGACCTCCTGCCGCTTCAGGAGCTGCCCAAGACCGCGCTCCGCAGGCTGGCAGAGGCCACGGTCAGCCGCGCCGCCTAATCAGAACGAAACACCGGACCAAAACGCAGCGGGCCGTGCACAGCGGCTTGCGCTGTACACGGCCCGTCATGGCACGTCTTGGGGATGCTGCCGGCTCCTTGATGCTGCCAGCGGGCTCCTACCAGGCCAGTGACTGCGCCCTGCGTCGGATTTCGGTCTTGCGCCCTTCCCGGAGGGCATCGATCGGCCGGCCGCGGAGGGACTCGTCCGGGGTAAAGAGCCAGTTGATCAGTTCCTCATCGGAGTACCCGGCGTCCGAGAGGACAACAATGGTGCCTTTCAGGCTCTCCACTGCGTGCCCGTCCTGGATGAAAGCTGCAGGCACGGACCGGATGCGCCGGTCGCCGATTCTCACAGCCGCCAGCGCACGCTCGTCCAAAAGTGCATGGACCTTGGTAATAGATACGTTCAGAAGCTGTGCGACATCGGGCAGGGGCAGCCATTCGCCCACGAGGCTTTCTACATTACTCACGCATAAAGATTGCCACGACGGGTGCCCCGCCGCCTAGTCGGCAGGCGCAGAAATGACGGCAGCGGCCATAGCCCATCCCACCGGCGGCAATGCCGCCCGGGTTCACCCGGGACCCCGCCGGGACACCAATTGCCCGACACTCCGCCGGAGAGTGGTTTGTGGAATGCCAAACAGTTCTTGTGCTAATTGCCAATTCATGAGACATTCACATAGATCACATTTGTAACAGAAATAACTTTTGTCACACTGGTAACACCAGTTCCACCGGCCTGACCGCAGCGTTGCCGCTGAGAAGAGGATCTTTCCAATGACGACCTCACGTTCGCCACAGCTCCGTCCGGGGCGCAGCCTGCCGCTGATCGCGGCCACGACGGCGGCGCTTCCCGCCGTCGTGCTTTCCTCCCTGGCGATCGCCCAGCCGGCCGCAGCCGAATCGCGTGTACGCTCGGTCCCCGCAACCCTCGCGGCTGCCATGCGAGCCCAGGCGCAGGCGGACGCAACGACGTCCCTCAAGGCGGCACTGATCCCCTCCGCCTCCGTTCCGGCAACGCTGCCAAGCGCCATGCGGCCCGCGCAGTCCGCGGCTCCCGCCGTCTACACGATCGCCCGCGGCGACACCATCAGTGCCGTTGCCGGCCGCTACGGCCTGGACACCTTCGCCGTGCTGAAGCTGAACAATCTGCAGGCGAACACCATCATCTACCCGGGGCAGAAGATCAAGCTCACGGGCTCGACGCCGGCCCCGGCAACCAAGCCCGCCGCCCCGGCCAGTTCCGCCTCTGTTACCTCCGGCTCTGGCCGCGTCTACGTCGTGAAGGCAGGCGACACCCTGAGCGCCATCGCCGCACGCCACGGCGTTGGGCTTTCCGAGCTCTTCAAGTGGAACGGGCTTGGCATGAGCTCAGTGATCTACCCCGGCCAGAAGGTCAAGGTCGGCGGCGGTTCCAGTACCCAGGCTCCGGCCGCGACAAAGCCCGCGTCGTCGGCACCCGCGCCGGCCAGCTCGGGCTCTTACACCATCAAAGCCGGCGATACCCTTTCCGGCATCTCGGCCCGCAACGGCGTCAGGCTCTCGGATGTCCTCTCGGCCAACCGGCTGACGATGTCGAGCATCATCTACCCGGGCCAGAAGCTCGTCATCCCCGGTGCGTCGACGATCGCGCCGGCTTCGAGCAAGCCTGCTGCCACCACGCCCCTCGTGCCCAGCACGTTCCTCGGGTTCAGCTACCCGGCCGCCGTGGTCAGCTCGGCCAACCAGAACAAGGCGCTGCTCAACGCCTCTCCCGTGCCCAGCCATCAGCAGATGAAGTCGATCGTGGCGGACACGGCACGGCGCATGGGCGTGGATGCCAGCCTCGCCCTGGCCTTTGCCTTCCAGGAATCCGGCTTTGACCAGCGTGCCGTGTCACCGGCCAACGCGATCGGCACCATGCAGGTCATCCCGTCCTCCGGCCAGTGGGCCTCCGATCTCGTGGGCCGCAAGCTGAACCTCCTGGACCCGTACGACAACGCCACGGCAGGCGTAGCGATCATCCGCCAGCTGGTCCGCACGAGCCCTGACTTGGACACTGCGATCGCCGGCTACTACCAGGGCCAGTACTCGGTGAGCCAGAATGGCATGTTCGAGGACACCAAGGGATACGTCGCGGCCATCAAGGCCAACCGGAGCCTGTTCGGTTAAGCACAGACACCAGCACAGGCTCCCTGACAACGGAGCGTGACGCTACGGGCCCGGATCGCATGTTGATTCGGGCCCGTTTCTGTCCAGCGACTACGATTGTAAGGTGCAAGAATACGTGTCGGACGCTCTCGTAGGGAACCTGGTGGACAACCGCTACCAGGTTCAATCCAGGCTTGCCCGCGGCGGGATGTCCACCGTGTACCTCGCCACAGACCAGCGCCTCGAGCGCGACGTCGCGCTGAAGGTGCTCCATCCCCATCTGGCCGACGACCCGCAGTTCCTTGACCGGCTGGGCCGCGAAGCCAAGGCCGCCGCCCGGCTTTCCCATCCCCACGTGGTGGGCGTCCTGGACCAGGGTGAAGACGGCCGGCTCGCCTACCTGGTCATGGAGTTCATCAAGGGCCACACGCTGCGGGACGTCCTCAACGACAAGGGCGCCCTGTCTCCCCGGCTGGCCCTGGCGCTGATCGATCCGGTCGTCGAAGGGCTCGGCGCCGCGCACGCCGCCGGAATGATCCACCGGGACATCAAACCGGAAAACGTCCTGATCGCCGACGACGGGCGGATCAAGCTCGGCGACTTCGGCCTGGCACGCGCCATCTCGACGTCCACGAGCACCGGCGCCCTGATCGGGACTGTCGCCTACCTCTCCCCCGAACTCGTCCTGGGTAAACAGGCAGACGCGCGCAGTGACATCTATTCCGTAGGGATCATGCTCTACGAGATGATTACGGGCCGGCAGCCGTTCGACGGCGACGTGCCCATCCAGGTCGCCTACCAGCACGTCAATTCCACCGTGGGAGCTCCCTCGTTGGAGGTTCCCGGACTGGCTGCGGAGATCGACGAACTCGTCCAGTGGTGCACGGACCGGGACCCGGACAAACGCCCCGTCGACGGGAGCGCACTGTTGTCCGAGCTCCGGCACATCAGGACCAACCTCAGCGACGCCGAGCTCGACCTCGTACCGCCGGCGGCTATCCTCAGCCCGCTGCCGGCCGTGGCCGCCCCGCCGAACCGGCGGCCCGGCAGTGCCGGCCCGGCGCCGGACGCGCACGACACTCAGGACACAACCTACGTGAAGCCGCCCACCGAGGCGCCCACGGAATTACACACTGAGGTATACGGCAGCCTTGCCCGGCCCACCGAGATGATCTCCCGCGCCAGCGGCAACCCGACCACCGTGATGTCCGGTGCCCCGCGGCGTCCGTCCTACGGTCCGTTGTCCACTCCGGACGAGGCGGCCTACGACGGCGCCGCCGGCTACGACGACCCGGCGGCAGTTGCGGTTGCCCCCAGCAAGCGCGCCCAGCGCAAGCTGGACCGGGACGAGGAGAAGGCGCGCCAGCGCGCCGCGGCCACGCCCACCAAGACCCTGCACGAGGGGAACCCGCGACGCCGCGGGCTGCTGTGGATCGTCCTGCTCGTCGTCGCGGCGCTGCTCGCCGCCGTCGCCGGCTGGTTCTTCGGGATGGGACCGGGCTCGCCCGGAACGATCCCCCCGGTGGCGAACAAGACCGTTGCCGAGGCCCAGGACCTGCTCCGCACCGCCGGGTTCCAATCCACCGTCAAGGATGTCTTCGACGACGACGTCTCGCCGGGGCTGGTGGTCGGCTCGGAACCAAACGCAGGCGAGGTCATCCGCAAGTTCCAGCCCGTGTCCCTTGCCGTTTCCAAGGGCCCGGAACTGTTCCCGCTGCCGGAACTGACCGGCAAGACCCTGGACGAGGCCAAGACCACCCTCAACGCCGCCGAAATGGCCCTGGGTCCGATTACCGAGACGTTCGATGAATCGGCGCCTGCCGGCACGGTGCTTGCCCAGGCGCCTCGCAGCGGCAATCCGGTGCGGCACGGGACGCCCGTGGGCCTCACCGTCTCGAAGGGCCCGCAGCCCATTCCGGTCCCGGATGTCCGCGGCCAGGAGCAGCGTGCCGCCGTGAGCGCGCTCGAAGCCGCCGGGCTGAAGGCCGTGGTCTCCCCGGAGACAGTCAATGACCGGAAGGTGCCCAAGGGTTCCGTCGTGGCGCAAGACCCGGCCTCCGGCAACCTGACCAAGGGCGGATCGGTCACCCTGACGATCTCGAAGGGTCCGAAGCTCGTCGAGGTACCCAGCTTCATCGGGAAACAGGCCTCGGAAGCCAAGGAGGCCCTCGAAAAGCTCGGCTTCGAGGTCCAGATCGATGAGATCCTGGGAGGATTCTTCGGAACAGTCCGCGCCCAGGATCCCGTGAACACGGCCGTCCCCGAAGGCTCGCTTGTCACCCTGACCGTGGTCTGACCGCACGCGGCTCAAGGCAGACCTGCTCCACATAAAAGCTCCGCCCGGCTGCATCAGCCGGGCGGAGCTTTTTTAGCAGCGTTATTGTCTGCGTTTTTCAGCGAATTCTGTTGTCGATTAGTGCCGCGGGTCAGCGCTTGGCGAGGGCTCCGGCCACAAGGAACGCCATTTCGAGCGACTGCATGTGGTTCAGGCGCGGATCGCAGACCGACTCGTAGCGGTCCAGGAAGGCTTCCTGGTCGATCGGGTCGGCTCCGCCGAGGCATTCGGCGACGTCGTCGCCGGTCATCTCCACGTGCAGGCCGCCGGGGACGGTGCCGAGCGCGTGGTGGACTTCGAAGAATCCGCGCACTTCGTCGATGACGTCGTCGAAATTGCGGGTCTTGTAGCCGTTGGGCGAGGTGACCGTGTTGCCATGCATGGGGTCGGTGACCCACAGGACCTGAGCCCCGGAGGCGGTGACGCGTTCGACGATCGCCGGCAGCTTCTCGCGAATGTTGCTGGCGCCCATGCGGGTGATGAAGGTAAGCCGGCCGGGCTCCCGGTCCGGATCCAGTTTGTCTATCAGGCGCAGGGCGTCGTCGCCGCTCGTTGACGGGCCGAGCTTCACGCCGATCGGGTTACGGACGCGGGAGAGGAAGTCAACGTGTGCATGGTCCAGCTCGCGGGTGCGCTCCCCGATCCACAGGAAGTGCGCCGAGGTGTCGTAGGGCAGCCCCGTGCGCGAATCGATGCGGGTCAGGGCGCGCTCATAGTCCAGCAGCAGCGCCTCGTGGCTGGCGTAGAATTCCACGCGCTTGAGTGCCTCGAAGTCGGCGCCGCAGGAGGACATGAACTTGATGGCGCGGTCGATGTCCCGGGCCAGGGACTCGTAGCGGGCGTGCGCCGGGTTTTCGGTGAAGCCCTTGTTCCACTGGTGCACCAGGCGCAGGTCCGCGAAGCCACCCTGGGTGAAGGCACGGATCAGGTTCAGCGTCGAGGCGGAGGTGTGGTAAGCCTTCAGCATCCGGCCGGCGTCGTGGGCGCGGGAAGCGGGTGTGAAGTCGTAGCCGTTAACGATGTCGCCGCGGTAGGCCGGCAGGGTGACGCCCTCGCGCGTTTCGTCGTTGGAGGAGCGGGGCTTGGCGAACTGGCCAGCCATGCGGCCCATCTTGATGACGGGCATGGCCGCACCGTAGGTGAGGACGACGGCCATCTGGAGGATGGTCCGGACGCGTGCGCTGATCTTGTCCGCCGTCGCCGCTTCGAAGGTCTCGGCGCAGTCGCCGCCTTGGAGCAGGAATGCCTTGCCCTGCGCGGCAGCGGCGAGCCGTTCACGAAGGATGTCCACTTCGCCGGCGAACACGAGGGGCGGGAGGACGGAAAGTTCCTTGACGGACGCCTCAAACACAGCCGGGTCGGACCACGTGGGCTGCTGCGAGGCCGGGAGTTCCCGCCAGTTGTCCAGTCCGGGATAGTTGGCGGCTCCGCTCTGGGCGGTGCTGGTCAGCGGGGAAACTGGTTTCTCAGATAGCTCGGTCACCCTCTAAGGATAGTTGCCCCAACGAGGTTCGGCGGCCCTGCCTGTCATTGACTGCTCCGTTGCCGTCACATGGCACCCGTGGCGCCAGTTAGGCAGTCCCGGGAACCTCGGGGCCGTCTTCCGTGGCCGCCGTCGGCGCACCGGGGTTGTGAGCGTTGTCTGGCGTTTTTTCTGATGTTTTGTCGGCGGCTTTGTCGGCGGGCGCTTCCTGCGCCGCATCGGGGCCCGCGGAGGCCTTGTCCGGCGCTGCTTCCTGCGCTTTGCCCGCCAGGCGGAGCTTCACGACGGCGGCGTACTCGTCCACGTATTCCTGACCGGACAGCCGCATGAGTTCATACATGATCTCGTCAGTCACCGAACGCTGGACCAGCCGGTCATCCTCCATCCCGTAGTAGCGGCTGAAGTCGAGCGGTTCGCCAAAGATCATGCCGATGCGACGGATATTGGGGACGCGCTTGCCGATCGGCTGGACTTTGTCCGTTCCGATCATCGCCACGGGAATGACCGGTACACGGGCCTGCAGCGCCAGGCGGGCAACGCCCACCTTGCCGCGGTAGAGGCGCGCGTCGGGGCTGCGTGTCCCCTCGGGATAGATGCCCAGGAGCGAGCCGTTCCTGAGTACGTCCATGCCAGCGTTCAGGGACTGCGCGGACGCGGCTCCCCCGGACCTGTCCATGGGGAGCTGGTTGGTGAGCCGGAAGAAGGCGGCGGTCAGCCTGCCCTTGATCCCGGTGCCGGTGAAGTATTCGGATTTTGCCAGGAATGCGACGGGCCGCGGCACCATGACCGGCATGAAGATGGAATCCGAGAAGGAGAGGTGGTTCGAGGCCAGGATCGCGGCGCCCTCGGCCGGGACGTTGTCCAGGCCCTTGACCCAGGGCCGGAACAGCAGCTTCAGCACCGGTCCCAGGACAAACGTCTTCATGAACCAATAAAACACTCGGTGACCTCTCCGGAAGGCGTCTGGCCGGCCGCCCAAATCGGGTCCGGCCAGGACTTCAATGGACACCTTACTCTAGTGAGTTTTGCCGCCAAGGGTGACACGATGGGCTCATGACTGAAAGCAGCACTCCCCCGGCGCCCGCCGCTTTCAGCTACCCCGGCCACGGCCCCAACGCCCGGACCGGCGTGGCCATCTGCCACGGCTTCACGGGCAGCCCGCACAGCGTCCTGCCGTGGGCCCACCACCTCGCCGCCCAGGGCTTCGCGGTATCGGTGCCACTGCTGCCCGGGCATGGCACCCACTGGCGGGATCTCGCCCGGCAGCGCTGGCAGGACTGGTACACGAGCTTTGAAACGGCGTACCTGGACCTGGCCGCCCGGACCAACGACTGCTACGTCGCGGGGCTGTCCATGGGCGGCACCATAGCGCTGCGCACCGCGGCCCGCCACAGCGTGGCCGGCGTGGCCGCAGTCAACCCCGGCCTGAGCTTCTATGACCGCAGGGTCAGGATCGTGGGACTGCTCAAATACTTCCAGCGCACCACCATGCCGCTTCAGGAGGAGAATTCCACGGCGGCCGCCACCGACGACGGCGACTACTCGCTGACGCCGTTGGCCGCCGTCCACCAGCTGCGCCGGCTGTTCTCCGCGACCCTGCGGGACCTGCCGGCAGTGCAGGCTCCTGCCCTGGTCTTTAAGTCGGCCACCGACGCCGTGGTCCCGCCGTCGTCCCTGGCGCTGCTGCGCAGGAGGCTCGGATCCCGGGAACTCACCGTGATCCCGCTGCCGCACAGCGGGCACGTTGCCACCCTGGACGCCGATGCGCCGCTACTCTTTGAAGAATCAGTCCGCTTCTTCCTTCAGCACGCCCACGCCACCCACACACGGTCCACCATGCCGCCCACCGCCCCCTCGGAGACCACATGAGCATCCTTCCGGACCACTCGCCGTTCAGCAGCCCGTTCACGGGAACCGGCCCCCGGACCGGCGTCGTGGTGTCCCACGGCTTCACCGGCAGCCCGCACGGTGTGCGGGACTGGGCGTCGTCGCTGGCCGGTGCCGGGTTCGCCGTCCGGCTGCCCCTGCTGCCGGGGCACGGAACGAGCTGGCAGGAGCTGGCCAAGACCCGCTGGCAGGACTGGCATGCGGCCCTGGACGCGGCCTACCTGGAGCTAGCGGAAGAATGCGACATCGTGGTCGTGGCGGGGTTGTCAATGGGCGGTGCCCTGGCGTTGCGGATTGCGGCCACCCGTCCCGTGGCGGGGGTTGTGGTGGTCAACCCCGGCCTGGTCATCGATGATCCCCGTGCCCCGCTGGCCGGCGTCCTGAAGTTCGTCCTCAAGAGCACCCCTGCGATCGCCAATGACATCCTCAAGCCGGACATGGATGAGGGTGCCTACCCGCGCACGCCGGTGGCCGCGGCGCACGAGCTCAACAAGATGTTCAAGGACACCGTGCGCCTGCTGCCCCGCATCACGGCTCCTGTCCGGGTGTACCGTTCAGCAGTGGATCATGTGGTGTCCGAATCCAGCATGGTGGCCCTGCGCCGCGGGTTGACCAACGCCCCGCTCGAGGTGGTCCGTCTGGAAAACAGCTACCACGTGGCTACTATGGACAACGACGCGCCCGAGATCTTCCATGGCACAGCCGAATTTGTCCGGTCCGTTGCCTCCGCAGCCAGTCCGGGCGCGGCCCGCGCCAGCCGGAAGGACACGGCCAATGACTAAACCAGACCCCGACCTCCCGGATCCCGAGACTCCGGACCCGGACCCCGCCGATGCCCGGCACTCCGGCCCGGACGCCACCGCGCACCAGGAGCCCCAGCCCCCTGAGTCCCAGGCCGATGAGTCCCAGGACTCCCCCGCCTCGGACGCACAGTTGGCCGACGACGACGCCGTCTGGCTGGATCTCGTCGCCAGGCTTGAAGGGGTCGGGGCAGCCGGGGACGAGGCAACCGGCGGGCCGGCCGACGGAACCGAAAGCGCTGCCGGCGGCGGGGCCGGCTCCGGCGCTGGCTCCGGCGCTGGTTCCGGCGCTGGTTCCCCTCCGGGTCGGACGTTCCGGGATTTTGACCCGTTGGGCCTCTCCGGCGCCGCACCGATCGAGCTCTCCGCCAAGGAGCGCCTCGCCCCGGCCCCGGGGCAGCCGGCTGCGGGCACCAACGAGATACCGGATACTGCGCCCGGCCCCCGCGACTACGAGCCCGACGACGACGACGGCGCGTTCGTCCCGGAGGAGCCGCCCAGCCTGGCCGGGGCAGATCCGATGACTGTCCTTGCCTGGATTGGCGCGGTGGGCGGCCCGATTGCGCTCGTGCTCTCGGCAATGTTCTGGCGGTCGGCGCCGCTGGTGGCCATCCTTGGCATGGTGGCCGCGTTCGCGGCCGCAGTGGTCTTCCTGATCATGAAGCTGCCCGGCGAGAAAGACGAGCACGACGACGGGGCGCGCATCTAGCCCACCCGCTCATTTAGGCCACCAGCTACTCCGCCTGTATCTCAGGGCTGGCTACATCGCGCTGCTACGTGTGCATCCGGCTGCTGACCCGGGAGAGGTCGGCCGCGCCGATCAGTCCGGCGTTGGGTCCGAGGGCAGCCAGTTCGATCTCCGCCGCCGGGCGGAAACCGCGGCCGGTTAGGTTCCGGGCGAAGGCCTTCCGGGCCGGCGCGACCAGCAGCTCGCCGGCATCGCACAGTCCGCCGCCGATCACGAACTTTCCGGGGTCCAGGGCCGCTGCGAGGTTCGCCAGGCCAAGGCCCAGCCATTCCCCGACGTCCTCGAGGAGTTCGCAGGAGGTCTGGTCCCCGGCCTTGGCCAGCTCGGTCACAATCACGCCCGTGATCCGTCCCACGTCTCCGTCCACAGCCTTGAGCAGCTCCTGGGCAACCGGAGAATTAGCAGCGGCCAGTTCCCTGGCCTCGCGGCCGAGCGCATTGCCTGAGGCGTACTGTTCCCAGCAGCCGCGGTTGCCGCACTCGCAGCGGTGCCCGCCCGGCATGATGATCTGGTGGCCGAACTCCCCCGCCACGCCGAAGCGGCCGCGTTCCAGCCGTCCGTCCATCACCATGGCGCCGCCGATCCCGGTGCCCAGGGTGATGCAGACCAGGCGGTTCTGTCCCTGTCCGGCGCCGAAGCGCCATTCCGCCCAGGCGGCAGCATCGGCGTCGTTGGTCAACAGGACGGGGCGGCGCAGCAGCCGCTGCAGGTTCTCGCGCAGCGGTTCATTGCGCCAGGCCAGGTGCGGGCTGAAGAGAACGGTACCGCCGTCGAGGTCCATCCAGCCGGCGGCGCCGATGCCGACCGACCAGATCCGGTGCCCGGCGCCCAGTTCCTCGACCAGCTCGACAATGACCTGCTCCACGGCGCGCGGGTCATTGCCCGGAGTGGAGCGTTTAGCCTGGCTGAGGATCCGGCCCTCGGCATCGACCACCCCGGCAGCAACCTTGGTTCCCCCGATGTCGACGCCGATCGCCAGGCCCTTGCGGCCCAGCCGCAGGTGTGAGCGGATGTCGTGCCCGGCCGTGGCGGCCGCCGCTCCGGCCACGGTCCTGCTCCGCCAGGCGGCGGTCCGGCCGCGCAGGCCGGGCTGCCGGCCAGGTGTTGGTGTCTGCATGGTGCCCCATTCTATTCGCCGGGACCGCCGCAGCCGCGAACGCCCCCGCAGCACGACGCGCCAGCACGACGCGGAGCATTACGCCGCGCCGGTGTCCGCAGCATCCAGACTGGCGGAAAGTCGGGCCCGCCCGTAAAGTTACCGGCCAGTAGGTGTCGCAGAACACACCTTGGGGGAACCGCATACTAGGCTTAGCGGTACCCCTTGCGGGCCTATGGATACCTAAGGAGCTGTCGTGCGAGAAATCATTGTCCCGCCACTGGTGAATGTCGATCCGGACACCAACGTCACCGATCTCGTAGTGCGCCAGGCGGCCAAGGCCTCCAACCCTGCGCTTTTCTCGCGGCTCGACGCGGCGGGCCAGTGGCAGGACGTCCGCGCCACGGATTTCCTGGCCGACGTGTCGGCCCTGGCCAAGGGCCTCATGGCCAGCGGCGTGGCGGCCGGCGACCGCGTGGGCATCATGTCCCGCACGCGGTATGAATGGGCCCTGATCGACTTCGCCATCTGGTTCGCCGGCGCCGTTTCGGTCCCGATCTATGAGACCTCCTCCCCCTCCCAGGTGGCGTGGAACCTTGGCGATTCCGGCGCGGTAGCCGCGTTCGGCGAATCCGCGCATCACGAGGACATCATCCGTCAGGCCGCCACCTCCGAAGGGCTCACGGCCCTGCGTCATGTCTGGCAGCTCGAGGGCGACAGCCTGGAGGAGGTCCGTGCGGCTGGAGCCGGCATCAGCGACGCCGAGCTCGAAGCGCGGCGCGGCCAAGCGTCCCTGAACGATATCGCCACGATCATCTACACCTCAGGAACCACCGGCCGGCCCAAGGGCTGCGAGCTGACCCACGGCAATTTCGTGGAACTGTCCGAGAACGCCCTGGTCACGTCGCTGGGCAAGATCGTGCACGAGCAGGCCAGGACCATCATGTTCCTGCCCATGGCCCACGTCTTCGCACGCTTCATCTCCGTGCTGGCCGTCGCAGCCGGCGTCACGGTGGCGCACACACCGGATATCAAGAACCTGCTGCCGGATCTGCAGAGCTACAAACCGACCTTCATCCTCGCCGTCCCGCGCGTCTTCGAAAAGGTCTACAACTCCGCCCTGACCAAGGCCGAGGACGGCGGCAAGGGCGCCATCTTCCACCGCGCTGCGGACACCGCCATCGAATTCTCCCGGGCCCGGCAGGCCGGCAAGGTGGGGCTCGTGCTGAGGCTCAAGCACGCCTTGTTCGACAAGCTCGTGTACAGCAAGCTTCGGGCCGCCATGGGCGGGCACGTCGCCCATGCCGTTTCCGGCGGCGGCCCGCTCGGCGAACGGCTGGGCCACTTCTTCCAAGGCATCGGCATGCAGATCCTGGAAGGGTACGGGCTGACCGAAACCACGGCGCCGGTCACGGTCAACACCCCGGACCTGATCAAGATCGGCACCGTTGGCGCCCCGATTCCCGGCAACTCCGTCAGGATCGCGGACGACGGCGAGATCCTCACCAAGGGCGTGTGCGTCATGCGCGGCTACTACAAGCGCGATGACCTGTCCGCCGCGACCTTCGACGAGGACGGCTGGTTCCGCACGGGAGACATCGGCCAGCTGGACGAGGCGGGGTTCCTGACCATCACGGGGCGCAAAAAGGAAATCATCGTCACGGCGGGCGGCAAGAACGTGGTTCCTGCCCTGCTGGAAGACCAGATCCGGGCGGACGCGCTTGTCTCGCAGGTGCTCGTGGTGGGCGACAACCGCCCGTTCATCGGCGCCCTTGTGACCCTGGACGAAGAGGCCCTTCCCGGCTGGCTGGGCCGCCACGGACTCCCGGCCTCGACCTCGCTTGCCGAGGCTGCCGGGCACCCGACGGTCAAGGCCGCCGTCCAGGAGCTCATCAACCACGCCAACCAGTCTGTGTCCCAGGCTGAGGCGATCAAGTCCTTCCGGATCGTGCCGGCCGACTTCACCGAGGCCTCCGGCCATCTGACCCCTTCCATGAAGGTCAAGCGGGCGCAGGTGCTCAAGGACTTCGAGAACGTGATCGAGGAGATGTACAGCGCCAAACGTCCCACCCTCGCGTAGGCAACGGACGCCCGCACCACAGCAAAGGGCCCTTCCAGCTTCGGCTGGAAGGACCCTTTGTCTGTGTTCCGGGTTGTTTCTGCTGCCGCTATTCGACGACGAGCAGCAGATCCCCGCCCTGGACCTGTTCGATCGAGCCGACGGCGAGGCGCGCCACGGTGCCGGCCACCGGCGTCGTGATGGACGCTTCCATCTTCATGGCCTCGATCGTGGCCACCGTGTCGCCGGCCTTGACCGTGTCGCCGGCTTTGACGGTCAGCGTGACGGCACCGGCGAACGGCGAGGCCACCTGGCCCGGCTGGGAGGCATCGGCACGTTCGGCGGCCTTGACGTTGCTCACCACTGAACGGTCACGGACCACCACGGGCCGGGACTGGCCGTTGAGCGTGCACATGACCGTCCGCATGCCCTTTTCGTCCGGCTCGGAGACGGCCTCGAGCGAGGCGATCAGGTGGACGCCCTTCTCGAGTTCGATCTCGTGCTCCGCACCGCGCTGCAGCCCGAAGAGGTAGTCGCGCGTGTCCAGCACCGAAAGGTTGCCGTAGGACTCGACGCTCTTCTCGTAGTCCTTGGTGGGACCGGCGAAGAGCAGCCGGTTGAGGGTGCGCCGACGGGTCTTGGAGTCGCCGTTGAGCGCGGCGCTGTCCTCGGTGCTGAGCTCGACGTCGCGGACCTTGACGTTGCGGCCCTGCAGCGCCTTGGTCCGGAAGGGCTCGGGCCAGCCGCCGGGCGGGTCGCCGAGTTCGCCGGAAAGGAAGCCGATCACGGAATCCGGGACATCGTACTTCTGCGGGTTCTCGTTGAAGTCCGCGGGATCGGCGTTGAGGCCCACCAGGTGCAGGGCGAGGTCGCCCACCACCTTGGACGACGGCGTCACCTTCACCAGGCGGCCGAGGATCCGGTCCGCCGCGGTGTACATGTCCTCGATCGCCTCGAAACGCTCGCCCAGGCCCAGCGCCATCGCCTGCTGGCGCAGGTTGGACAGCTGTCCGCCCGGAATCTCGTGCTGGTAGACCCGGCCGGTGGGGCCCGGCAGCCCGGACTCGAACGGCGCGTAGACCCGGCGGACGGCTTCCCAGTAGGGCTCGAGGGCACAGACGTTCGCGAGGCTGAGGCCGGTGTCGCGCGGCGTGTGGGCCAGCGCGGCGACGAGGGCCGAGGCCGAGGGCTGGCTGGTGGTTCCGGCAAGGGAGGCCGAGGCCACGTCCACGGCGTCCACGCCGGCATCCACGGCCGCGAGGAGCGTGGCCAGCTGGCCGCCTGCGGTGTCGTGGGTGTGCAGGTGGACGGGGAGGTCGAACCGCTCCCGCAGCGCCGAGACGAGGCGTGCCGCGGCAGCCGGACGCAGCAGCCCGGCCATGTCCTTGATCGCGAGGATGTGCGCCCCGGCGTCGACGATCTTCTGCGCCAGCTCCAGGTAGTAGTCCAGGGTGTAGAGCGTTTCCTCCGGATCCAGCATGTCCGCGGTGTAGCAGAGGGCGACCTCGGCGACGGCGGTACCGGTCTCGCGGACGGCCCGGATGGCCGGGGCCATCTGGTTGACGTCGTTGAGGGCGTCGAAGATGCGGAAGATGTCGATGCCCGTGGCGGCGGCCTCGTTGACGAACGCCACCGTGACCTCTTCCGGGTAGGGCGTGTAGCCGACGGTGTTGCGGCCGCGGAGCAGCATCTGCAGGCACAGGTTCGGCATTGCCTTGCGCAGGGCAGCAAGACGGTCCCACGGGTCTTCGCCGAGGAAGCGCAGGGCGACGTCGTAGGTTGCCCCGCCCCAGGCCTCGACCGACAGCAGCTCCGGGAGCAGCTTGGACTCGGCCGGACCGGCCGCCACGAGGTCGCGGGTGCGCACACGGGTGGCCAGCAGGGACTGGTGCGCGTCGCGGAAGGTGGTGTCCGTGACAGCCACGGCGTCCTGCGCGCGCAGGGCCCGCGCAAATCCTTCCGGGCCGAGCTCCAGGAGCCGCTGCCGGGACCCCGGCCGGGCCTCAGTGTCATCGAGGGCCGGAAGCTTGTCCGCCGGGTCCGTGTGGACCCGCAGTTCGCCGTTGGGCTTGTTGACGGTGACGTCGGCAAGCCAGGTCAGCAGCTTGGTGCCGCGGTCTGCGGAGACCCGCGCCTTCAGCAGCTGGGGCCGTTCGTCAATGAACGAAGTGGCCACATCCCCGGCGACAAAGTCGGCGTCGTCGAGGACGGCCTGCAGGAAGGAGATGTTGGTGGACACCCCGCGGATGCGGAATTCGGCGAGGGCGCGGCGGGCGCGGGCGACGGCGGCCGGGTAGTTGCGGCCGCGGCAGGTCAGCTTGACCAGCATCGAGTCGAAGTGCGGGCTGATCTCCGCACCCGAGTAGACGGTGCCGCCGTCGAGCCGGACACCGGCGCCGCCGGCCGAGCGGTAGCCGGTGATCTTGCCGACGTCGGGCCGGAAGCCGTTGGCCGGGTCCTCCGTGGTGATGCGGCACTGCAGGGCGGCGCCCTTGAGCTGGACGCTCTCCTGCGACAGGCCCAGATCCGCGAGGCTCTCACCGGCGGCGATGCGCAGCTGCGCCTGGACGAGGTCGACGTCGGTGACTTCCTCGGTGACGGTGTGCTCGACCTGGATGCGCGGGTTCATTTCAATGAACACGTGCTGGCCGGCGCGCTCCCCTACTGTGTCGACAAGGAATTCGACCGTACCGGCGTTGACGTAGTTCAGCGCCTTCGCGAACTTCACGGCGTCGCGGTACAGCGCCTGCCGGATGCCTTCGTCGAGGTTCGGGGCCGGTGCGATCTCCACCACTTTCTGGTGGCGGCGCTGGATGGAGCAGTCACGCTCGAAGAGGTGCATGATGTTGCCCTGGGCATCGGCCAGGATCTGGACCTCGATGTGCCGCGGGCGCAGGACGGCCTGCTCGAGGAACATGGTGGGGTCCCCGAACGCGGCGTCCGCTTCGCGCATGGCGGCCTGCAGGGCCTCCGGGAGCGCTTCGCGGGTGTCCACGCGGCGCATGCCGCGCCCGCCGCCACCGGCGACGGCCTTGGCGAAGATCGGGAAGCCGATCTCATCCGCGGCGGCGATCAGCTCGTCCATGTCCTTCGACGGCTGGCTGGACTTGAGCACCGGGACGCCGGCCTTGCGGGCGGCCTCCAGGGCGGCAACCTTGTTGCCCGCGAGTTCCAGGACCTCCGCCGGCGGGCCGACGAACGTGATGCCGGCCGCCTTCGCGGCCCGCGCCAGGCGCGGGTTCTCGGAGAGGAAGCCGTAGCCGGGGTAGATGGCGTCCGCCCCGGACTCCTTGGCGACCCGCACCACCTCGTCTACGTCGAGGTACGCCCGGACCGGGTGGCCCTCTTCGCCGATCAGATACGCCTCATCGGCCTTCTGGCGGTGAATAGAGTTGCGGTCCTCGTGGGGAAACACAGCGACAGTCTTGGCACCCAGCTCGTAGCTCGCGCGGAAAGCGCGAATCGCGATCTCGCCGCGGTTGGCCACCAGAATCTTAGAAAACATACTTCTCCTGCATCATCGCGGGCGTATCGGTAAGTGCTCACAGTGTCTAGGACCTGTGCGGGCAAACACAAATCATTGTGGCCACTGTCACAGCATTATCCGTCACGGACGCTGCGATGGGCAGGGCCCCGGCCATAGAGCTTTCCCCGCCGGCCCGGTTCGCGAGGTTCCGGCGCCCCCGCGCCGGATGAAACGGGATTCGCCGGAGCATCAACATATGATGAGTGGGTGGGTGGCGCATGCACGCCCCGGCTCCGAAGAACGCAGGAGCCGGCACGACCCCGTCTCGGCAACCGGCGTTAGGTATTGGTTTTTCAAGTGCAAGTAGTGAGCATCAGCAGCCTCAAAGGCGGTGTCGGCAAGACATCCGTGACCACTGGACTGGCATCGGCAGCATTGGCCGCCGGCATCCCCACCCTCGTCGTTGACCTTGACCCGCACGCTGACGCCAGCACCGCCCTCGGCGTGAGCCCGGACGATCAGCTCGATATCGGCAGGATGCTGAGGTCGCCCCGGCGGGCGCACCTGGCGGACAACGTGGTTCCCAGCGGCTGGGTGGAGCGCGCCAGGATCAACGGCGCCGCCAACGGCCGCGCCAATGGTAGAACGCAAGCCGGCGCTGCAACCTCAGTCCTCGACGTAGCCGTCGGCTCTGCCTACACCGGCATCTACGACCGGCCTGACCTGGGCCGCCGCGACCTCCGCCGGCTTTCCACTGTGCTGGCCGGCGCCACGAACTACGAACTCGTCCTGGTCGATTGTCCCCCGTCGCTGAACGGCCTGACCCGGATGGCCTGGTCCGCAAGCGACAAGGTGACCCTGGTGGCCGAACCCGGACTCTTCTCGGTGGCCGGCACGGAGCGCACCATGCGCGCCATCCAGCTGTTCCGGCAGGAATTCGCGCCCAATCTGTCCCCCGCCGGCATCGTGGCCAACCGGGTGCGCAGCGGCTCGGCCGAACACACGTTCCGGCTCTCGGAGATGGAATCCATGTTCGGCCAGCTGCTGCTGAGCCCGCACATCCCTGAGCAGGCCAACTGGCAGCAAATCCAGGGCGCGGCCCACTCCATCCACCACTGGCCCGGAGACTCGGCCAAGAATGCGGCCGGACTCTTCGATGCCCTGCTGCAGAACCTGCTGCATCCCAACGGCGCGGCCCCGGCCGGCACCGTCCGCGACCGCAGCCAGCGCTGACCAGCGACCGGCGCACCCGGGCGCAACGCTCAACGAACTGAGGCCGCCTCCCTGTCCGGGAGGCGGCCTCAGTCTTGTCTGTAACGGTGTGTGCTAGCCGATCTTGCGGGCCGCGCGGCGCTTGCTCAGTTCGTCGTCGGGAAAGGACTGGTCCGCGGCGTGTTCGCTGGGAAGGGCTGCGAGGCTTCCTTCAACTTCGCGCCACACACGGCCGACGGCGATGCCGAACACCCCCTGGCCGCCCTGGACGAGATCAATCACTTCATCCGCCGACGTGCACTCGTAGACGCTCGCACCGTCGCTCATCAGCGTGATCTGGGCGAGGTCTTCGACGCCGCGCTCCCGCAGGTGCTCCACGGCGGTGCGGATCTGCTGCAGGGAGACGCCGGTGTCCAGGAGCCGTTTGACTACTTTAAGGACCAGGATGTCGCGGAAACCGTAGAGCCGCTGGGAGCCGGAGCCGGCTGCGCCGCGGACGGCGGGCTCAACCAGTCCGGTGCGTGCCCAGTAGTCGAGTTGGCGGTAGGTGATGCCGGCCGCCTTGCAGGCGGTGGGCCCGCGGTAGCCCGCATCTTCGTCCAGAACGGGAAGATCCTCGGTGAACAGCAGGCCTTGGGCACCGCTGGCGGGCACAGCAACGCCGGCCGTTGCGGCCTGCTTCAGCTCGCCTGCTTCGCCTTTCGGACTCACGTGGACCCTCCTTGTTGTGGGTTCCCCTGGGTAAGTTGCATCGGCAGCATTATCTGTGAACAGCTGCACGACACAGGATGATGACTTCACCCGTGTAATTCAGCCGGGGCTGCACTTTCCAGTGTGACTTGCGCGGCTACCGTATGCAATGGGAACTTGTACCTCCGACGTTAGGCCTGCCAGGGCCCAAGGTCAAAGACGTTGGGGCTATTCGGCGGGCGTGTCGAAAGTTTCATCCTCGGCTTTAACGTTTGGCGCCGCCACAGCTGTCCCCGGCGTTTCAGAAACCTCACCCGTAACAGGCGCACCAACAACCCCGGCAGCCTCCTTGGCTCCGGTTGCCGGGCAGTTCAGCCGCCGAAGTCTTCCGGTTCGACGTCGTCGAGGAACTCGCGGAAGCGCCGCAGTTCGCCTTCCTCGTCCACGGCGGGTCCGGGATGCGTGTCCTCGCCCTCGTCGTGTTCGGTGATCCGGACGCCGGCCTCGTCCATGACGGCGTCGGCACACCAGATCCGGCACTTGGCGCGCAGGCCAAGCGCCAGGGCATCCGAGGCGCGGGAGCTTACGGTGGTTCCGTTCTCGAACTGCAGCTGCCCGTAGAAGATGTTGTCCTCCACTGCGACGATGTTGACGCTGACGATGCTGTGGCCGAGGGCCTCGACAACGTCCACCAGGAGGTCGTGGGTCATCGGCCGGGGCGGGACGACTCCCTGCTGGGCCAGGGCAATGGCGCTGGCTTCCGGAGTCCCGATCCAGATCGGCACGTGGCGCTCACCATGGATTTCCTTGAGCAGGACAAGCGGCTGGTTGGACGGCAACTCAATCCGCACGCCGACAATCTCCACCTCAATCATCAGATGTCCATCCTTGAGATGCGGTCATGGACCAGCGCCTGGTGCAGGGACAGGCAGAGGTCGCTGATTTCCCGGGCAGCCTCGGCGGCGCGGGCGTGGGAGGCCGCGTCTTTGCGGGACGTCAGCGTGGCCACTGCGCGTTCCACGAGCCCGAATTCGCGGTCGGCAGCCGCCTGGAACGGCCGCAGGTGGCGGGGCTCCAGGCCATGGCTCTCCAGCTGGACGCAAGCCCGCGCCACCTGCAGGGCGTGTTCGTCGAACTTGCCGTTCACGTGCCCGATCAGGCCGTAGCTCAAGAGGGATTCCAGCAGCGGGACGCTCGCCCCGGATTCAGCACGGAGCTGCTCCTCGCTGAGCCGGCGCGCACGGCTCTGCAGCTCGGTGGCGAGCTCCTCGGAGACGACCCGCGGGGAGAGCGTGACCCCTGCCGGCAGGTTTTCCGGCCGTTCGCCCCGGTCGATCGCGTCAAGGTAGTCCTTGATGACCTTTAGCGGCAGGTACTGGTCACGCTGGAGGGACAGAACGAAGCGCAGCCGTTCGACGTCGTTCTCGGAATACTGTCGGTAACCGGCAGGGGTCCGCTGCGGGTTGATGAGTCCCTTTTCCTCAAGGAACCGGATTTTTGACGCCGTCATGCTGGAAAAGTCGTCGCTCAGTTGAGCCAGGACTTCCCCGATGTTCAGAACCTGGGGTCCGCGCCGATCCGCATGTGCCGTGGCCACAGGCAGCTACCCCCGGAATCAGACGTTGCCTGCTGCGCGGGCAGGGCTGAGGTAGAAGGTGAGGCGGAACTTGCCGATCTGGACCTCGTTGCCGGACTTCAGTTCCACGGAGTCCACGCGGTCGTGGTTGACGTAGGTGCCGTTCAGGCTCCCGGTGTCCACTACCTCGAAGCTGCGCGCGGTGCGGCGGAATTCCACGTGCCTGCGGGACACGGTGACGTCGTCGAGGAAGATATCGGCGTCCGGGTGGCGGCCCGCCGTCGTGACGTCCGAGTCCAGCAGGAACCGCGCGCCGGCGTTGGGGCCGCTGTGTGCCACGAGCAGGGCCGATCCGAAGGGAAGGGCCTCGACCGCTACCCGCTCCTCGGCCGAGAGCTTCGGCGTGAAGTTGGGTTCATCGCGCACCGGAGTGAGGTTGATCGACGTGGTCTCCGAAGCTTTCACTCCACCCGTGCCGTAACCGTCACCGGTGTCGTTCCGTTCGTGCCCAAACATTGAGTCCTCCTCATTCGTTGCAGGTGTCCCCCCTGCAAACAACGCATGCCGTCCGGAAAAGCCTCGCAGTCCCGGTATTGAGGCCTTTCGGCGGGGCGCGGCTTGTTTTGTTATCCCAACAACACACTCCGGCGACCCCGGACCGAACGACCTCTGTCTTTAGCCTACCTGCTGTTCATACTCGGATGCACTGAGCAGGGACTCTACCGCGTCGGCTTCCGCGAGCTTGATTTCGATCAGCCAGCCGTCACCGTACGGATCCGAGTTAATAAGGGCGGAATCGGTGTCCAGAGCCTCGTTCCGGGCCACCACCTCGCCCGTCACGGGGGCGTAGATGTCGCTGACGCTCTTGGTGGATTCGACTTCTCCAACCACGTCATTGGCCTTGATGGTTGTCCCCACTTCAGGCATCTGGGCGTAGACGACATCCCCGAGGGCGTCCTGGGCAAAATCGGTGATGCCGACGCGCACAATCCCGTCAGCATTGGGGGCCGAAACCCATTCGTGTTCTGCGGTGTAGGACAGGTCTTCGGGAATGATGCTCATGACGGGCCTTTCATCGGGTCAATCACCTATGCGGCGGCAGTCGTTTGTTCTAGCCGCCGCTGAAAGTATAGGCATATCCGGCAGGGGCCGGGGAGGGATCTGAGAAGATGGTGCGATGTCAGAACATGCGCCGCTGTGTGTCAGGAACGTGAACAACCGGGGCGCCGGGACCCTCCGGACCCGCAGGGGCTAGGCCATGCCTGAGCTTCCGGAAGTTGCGGCCCTGACGGACTTTCTCCACGAGCACCTGCGCGGGGCAGTTGTGACGAAGATCCAGCTGGTCTCCTTCGCCGTGCTCAAGACGGCAGACCCCCTCTTCACCGACCTCGAGGGCAGGGCCGTCAGCGGGGTGCGGCGGTTCGGCAAGTTCGTCAGCATGGAAGCCGACGGGCTGCATTTTGTCTTCCACCTGGCGCGGGCCGGCTGGGTCCGCTTCACTGACACGCCCACCGACGCCCAGCTGAAAATGGGCAAGGGGCACATCGCGGTGCGGCTGACATTTTCCGGCGCTTCCGGCCCGGTGGGCATGGACCTGACCGAGGCGGGCACGAAAAAGAGCCTCGCGGTCTATGTGGTCCGCGATCCGAACGACGTTCCCGGCATCGCCGCGCTCGGACCGGATCCGTTCAGTCCAGACTTCGACGTCGACGCCTTGGCCGGGATCCTCGGTTCCAGTTCCCACCAGATCAAGGGCGTCCTGCGGAGCCAGAGCATTATTGCCGGGATTGGGAATGCGTACAGCGACGAGATCCTGCACGCCGCCAGGATCTCGCCTTTCGCCCTCGCCAAGTCCCTGGACCGGACGGACGTCCAGCGCCTCTACGACGCCGTCCACACCATTCTGGGCACGGCCGTGAAGGAAGCCCAAGGCAAGCCGCCCAACGAACTCAAGGACACCAAGCGGAGCCACATGAGGGTCCACGGCCGCACCGGCGAAGCGTGTCCGGTGTGCGGCGACACGGTTCGGGAGGTCTCCTTTGCGGACACCGCCCTGCAGTACTGCCCGACGTGCCAGACGAAGGGGAAGATCCTGGCCGACCGCCGGACTTCGCGCTTCCTGAAATAGGCGCTTCTTGAAACGGGCACCGGCGTCTGAATCCCTTGCGCTGGCGCCTCCTGAGCGAACACGATACAAGGACACCTTTCAACGGCGCCTGAGGGAGTTGTCTCCAAGATGCGAATGCTGATTATGGGTCCCCCGGGGTGCGGCAAGGGCACCCAGGCCGAACGTTTGTCCCGGCGCCTCGGCATCACCGTGGTGTCAACCGGCGAGGTATTCCGCGACCATGTGAGGAACCTGACGCCGCTGGGCCGGGAAGTCATTGTGCATCTGGATGCGGGCGACTTGGTGCCCGACACCCTGACGAACCGTGTGGTGCGTGAGCGGCTGAACCAGAAGGACGTCAGGGCAGGGTTCCTCTTGGACGGGTACCCCCGAAACACGGCTCAGCTGGCTGAACTCGACGTCATCCTTGCCGCCAACGGACAGGTTCTGGACGTTGCGGTCCAGCTGACGGTTGACGACGGCGAACTTGTCCGCCGAATGCTCCACCGCGCCACTTTGACCGGACGCAGCGACGATACCGAGGACGTCATCCGGCACCGTTTGGAGCTGTACCACCACGAGACTGAGCCTGTGGCCTCAGCATACTCACAGCGCGGGATCCTCCTGAGCGTCAACGGCATGGGAAGCGAGGATCAGATCTTCGGCCGGCTGCTCGCGGCGCTCCGCGCGTCCTTCCCCGCGGCCATACCCGATGCCAACACTGCCTCCATGGACGGAACGGCGCCGAACTGAGTCGCCCTCCAAAACAGAAAACCCCGCCATTCCTTCGTCAGGAATGGCGGGGTTTCGTCTGTTGGTCGGGCTGACAGGATTTGAACCTGCGACCCCTTGACCCCCAGTCAAGTGCGCTACCAAGCTGCGCTACAGCCCGCTGGTTCCACCGTTCTCCGCTGGGAAGTCTGCCCGGATTCGCTCCAGGTTTTCTTCCAAGCAGTCCGGCCGAACCACCTCCAAAAGCTTACACGATCCCGGAGGGTGCCTGTGACAATTTCATGCTGTCACGCCCAAGGTGTGTCGGAATTAACGTTTCTTGCCGCGCTTTTCACGTACACGCATGTTGACCTCGATCGGCGTGCCCTCGAAACCGAAGGTCTCGCGGAGGCGCCGGGTGATGAAGCGGCGGTATCCCGGATCCAGGAATCCGGTGGTGAACAGCACGAACTTCGGCGGCCGGCTGGACGCCTGGGTGCCGAACAGGATGCGCGGCTGCTTGCCGCCGCGGACCGGGTGCGGGTGCGCTGCCACGAGTTCGCCAAGGAACGCGTTGAGGCGTCCGGTGGGGATGCGCTTGTCCCAGTTCTCCAGGGCAATGTCCAGGGCCGGGACCAGCCGGTCCTTGTGCCAGCCAGTCAAGGCTGAGATGTTCACGCGAGGGGCCCAGGCGACGTGTGCCAGGTCCTGCTCGATTTCGCGTTCCAGGTAGCGGCGGCGTTCGTCGTCGAGGAGGTCCCATTTGTTGAAGGCGAGCACCAGGGCGCGGCCGGATTCGACGGCGAGCTGCAGGATGCGGACATCCTGCTCGCTGAGCACTTCGTCCACGGCCAGGAGCACGACGGCGACCTCAGCCTTTTCGAGCGCGCTCTGGGTGCGCAGGGAGGCGTAGAAGTCTGCGCCCTGGGCCATGTGCTGGCGGCGCCGGATGCCGGCGGTGTCCACGAAGCGCCACGTGCGGCCGCCGAGTTCGATGAATTCATCGACCGGGTCACGGGTGGTGCCGGCGGTGTTGTCCACCACCACGCGCTCGGAACCGGCGAGCTTGTTCAGCAGCGAGGACTTCCCGACGTTCGGGCGGCCGATCAGGGCGATGCGGCGGGGTCCGCCGGAGCGCTCGAGGCCCTCGATCAGGGAGTACTCCGGGAGGGTGTCCATGACGTGGTCCAGGAGGTCGGCCACGCCGCGGCCGTGCAGGGCCGAAACCGGGTACGGTTCGCCGAAGCCGAGGCCCCAGAGGGTTGCCGAATCGGCTTCCTGGGCGAAGTCGTCCACCTTGTTGGCCACCATGATGACCGGCTTCTTCGACTTACGCAGCATCTTCATGACGCCTTCGTCGGTCGCGGTTGCGCCCACGGCGGAGTCGACGACGAACAGGACGGCGTCCGCGAGTTCTACAGCCATCTCGGCCTGCTCCGCCACACGGGCGTGGATGCCGCGGGCATCGTGTTCCCACCCGCCGGTGTCCACTACCGTGAAGTTGCGGCCGTTCCAGTTCGCCGAGTACATGACGCGGTCGCGGGTGACGCCGGGGGTGTCCTCGACGACTGCCTCGCGGCGGCCCAGGATCCTGTTGACCAGGGTGGACTTGCCCACGTTGGGCCGGCCGATGATGGCCAGGACAGGATCCAGTTTGACCGGACCGTCAAAGTCCTGGTCGTCGAACTGGCCGCTCAGCAGCGCGGCGTCGTCCTCGTCCAGCTCGTAGTCGTCAAGGCCGGCCCGAAGGGAGGCCGCGCGTAGCTCCGCTTCGTCATCGTCCAGGGCGGCGAGGTGTTCAGCCACCTGGTCGGTGCCGGTGGGCGTGTATTCGTCTTCGCCGGCGCCAAAATTGCCGGAGGTTTGAGTCGTATCGCTCATTGCACTTTCCTTAGGTGGTGATCTGCCGGCGTCCCGGCTACTGCAACATGTCGTTCGTGCGGGGATTCCGCGTGGGGCAGGGACTGCCCGGTTCTTAGTACTGAGTCCTGGACATGGCGCGCTAGCGCGGCCCGGATTTCGGTTCCCGCCCTGTCCATTGAAACACGCCCGGTCTCACCGGGCCTGCGGCTGACGTTGATGGCACCGCCGAAGCTGACATGCAGCCGCCGGCGGGGCGGGGGAACCGTGTCCAGGTGTTCGCCGCCGATTCTGGTGCCCAGGATGGCGACGGGAACCACTGTGGCGCCGGAGTTGAGCGCCAGCCAGGCGACGCCGTTGTTGATCGCGGCTGCCTCACCGCTCCCCCGGGTGCCTTCGGGCAAAATCCCGACACACCGGCCGGCGTCGAGCAGGCTCCGGGCCGTGGCCAGAGCCGCACGGCCGCCGCGGCGGTCGACGGGCAGCTGGCCCGACGCCGCCAGCACGCGGCCGAGGAGCCCGGTGAACATCTCCTGCTTGACGAGGATGTGCATGGGCCGGGGCGAGGCGCCGTACATGACGGGTCCGTCGAGGAAGCTGATGTGGTTGCCCGCGAAGATGACAGGGCCGGCCGCCGGGACGTTGGACCGTCCGGTCACCGAGGTGCGGTAGACGAGGTGGTCCAGGATCCAGCCGACCGGCCGGCTCCACACCGTCGTCCAATGGCCGGGCAGGGAGGCGTGCACGCCCGCCTGCCAATCTGCGCGCCCCTCAGTCACCGTGGACGGTCCGGTGTGGGACAGCGGTGTGGTTGACCACCGTGTCCACGATGTCGAGAGCGGCCTGAACCGTCTCGTCGAAGTCCAGCTCCGAGGAGTCGAGCGTGACGACGCCGTCGGCGGCTGTGGTGAAGTTCACAACGGTGGAGTCCCTGGCATCGCGGTGCGTGACCTGGGCTGCCAGTTGCTCGGCATTCTGGCTCCCGCCCAGCTGGATGCCGCGGCGGCGCAGCCGGGCTTCCTCGCTGGCGGTCAGCAGCATCCGGACCTCGGCATGGGGCGCGACGACGGTGGTGATGTCCCGGCCCTCGACCACCATGCGGCGGTGGTGCTTTTCGATCAGCTCCCGCTGCCGGCGGATCAGTTCCGTACGTGCGCCCAGGGTAGTGGCGACGGCGCTGACGGCCGCGGAAATGGCCGGCTCCCGGATGGCGAGAGTGACATCGTGGCCGCCGACGCGGACGTACTCTTCCTGCGGACTCGTGCTGATTTCCAGCGGGAGCGCCTCAGAGGCGGACTCGACGGCCGCCCCGTCGTCCAGGTCCGTGCCGTTCTCCAGGCAGAACCACGTCAGGGCGCGGTACATCGCGCCTGTGTCGAGGTAGGCCAGCTTTAGCCGGCGGGCCACCTCTTTGCTGACGCTGGATTTGCCGGAGCCGGAGGGGCCGTCGATGGCCACCACGAGGCTTTTCCCGGGGCGGAGCACGTCCACTGTCTCGATGAGTTCCTGGGTCATTACTGGAGTACCCGCCATCCGCGGTCGTTGAGGGCTTCGATCAAAAGGTCGTGCTTATTGGGCAGGACGGAAATTTCCACCATGCCCACATTCTGTCCCGAGGAGTGGTCGAGGCGGAGGTCCTCGACGTTGACGCCGATCTCGCCGATCTCGGTCAGGAGCTTGGCGATCTGTCCCGGCGTGTCATCCACCAGGACCGTCAGCCACGAATAGGCCTGCGGGGGTCCGCCGTGCTTGCCCGGGATCCGGGACTGGCCGGCGTTGCCTTCGCTGATCAGCTGGGCAAGGTCCAGCCGGGCACCAGGAGCGGTCGGGGCCTCCAGAGTGCCGATCAGCCGGTTGAGGTCCTCGCGGACTCCGTGCAGGATCTCCACCACCTTGTCCGCGTTCGCGCCCAGGATCTGGACCCAGAGCGTGGGATCGCTCGCAGCGATCCGGGTGACGTCCCGCAGCCCGTTCCCGGCCAGGGAAAGGGCGTGCAGGGGCGTGCCCTGCAGGCGGCTGGCCACGAGCGAGGACATCACCTGCGGCAGATGTGAGACAAGCGCCACGGCTTCGTCGTGTTCGTCGGCGGCGAATTCGGACACGACGGCGCCGAGATCGCCGGCCAGCGAACGCGCCACCTGCAGGGACTCCGGCAGAGTCTCTTCCGCGGGGCACACGACCCACGGCATGGAGGTGAACAGCTCGCCGCGGGCTGCGACGGGGCCGGATTTCTCGCGCCCCGCCATGGGGTGGGTCCCCACGTAGCGGCCCACGTCGGCACCGCGGCTGCGGAGATCGGCCAGGATGGACGCCTTCACACTCGCGATGTCCACCACGACGGCGTGCGGGTAGTCCCGGAGCGCGCCGGCAACGACGTCCGCCGTGACATCCGGCGGCGCCGCCACTACGACGAGCTCCGGCTGGTCCCCGTCGAGGCGCGCCAGTGGCAGGCCGGCGCCGATGTCAACGGCGACGGCCTGGTTGGTCGGCGAGGGATCCGAGAGGAACACAGCGACACCGCGCCCCCGCAGCCCCAGCCCGATGCTGGTGCCCAGGAGCCCGGAGCCCAAGACGACCACCGGGCCGTTCAGGTGGCCGCGGCCGTGCGTGCGGAAAGCGGACATGCTTACAGCCCCACGGATGCCAGCAGGTGGCCGACTTCCTGCTTGCCGAGGTTGCGGATGCTGCCCTGGCGCTGGTCGCCCAGACCGATGGGGCCAACCTTGACGCGGACCAGGCGCAGCACGGGGAAGCCAACGGCGTCGAACATGCGCCGGACGATCCGGTTCTTACCCGAGTGGAGCACGACCTCGATCAGCACGTGGCCGGGGGTCGAGTCGACGAGCTTGAAGGAGTCCACCGAGGCGATACCGTCCTCGAGTTCGACGCCGGCCTTGAGTTCGGCGCCGATGCCCTGCGGGAACGGCCCGCGGACCTGCACGAGGTAGGTCTTGGGCACTTCGTAGGACGGGTGCGTCAGGCGGTTGGCAAGCTCGCCGTCGTTCGTCAGGAGCAGGAGCCCTTCCGTGGCGACGTCGAGCCGGCCCACGTGGAACAGGCGTTCGCCGTGGTGGTTGCGGACGAAATCGCTGATGCACGGGCGGCCATCCGGGTCCTCCATGGTGGAGACAACGCCCTTGGGCTTGTTGAAGACCATGTAGACCATGTTCTCGTCCAGCTGGATGCGCAGTCCGTCGACGTGGATCACTGCCGTTTTCGGGTCGACGCGCACGCCGAGCTCGGTGACCACCTGGCCGTCGACCTCGACGCGGCCTTCGGCAATCATTTCCTCGCAGACGCGCCGTGAGGCGACTCCGGCGGAGGCCATGACCTTCTGGAGGCGGGTGCCGTCGGCGTCGTGCAGCTCAGACTGCGGCACCTCGCGGCGCGGTCCGCGGTTGCGGACTGGCTTGCGCACCGGTCCGAGGTTCTGGCCGAAGCGTTCGCTGCCGAAGGCCCGGGGACCGGCGAACTTGGCGGCGCCGGTGCGCGGCTTGGGCTTGAGGGCACCGGGGGTGCCGGGGGTCTTGCCGAAGCCGGGCTTGCGGGCGGCGGCCTTGCGGGCTGCTTCCTTGCCAGATGGCGCTTTGGACTTCCAGTCAGCGGAGGCCTGGCGGGCAGCCGACGGCGCGCCGTCGGGACCCTGGAGGTCCGGATCGATGAAGGCCTCTTCGCGAGGCTTGGGGTGCTTGAAGGGGCGGTCTCCGCCGCCCTTGGAGAAGTCACGGCCTCCCTTGCCGCCGGCGGCGCGCGGTCCGCCGCCCTGGACCGGGCCGCGTGCGGTCTTGCCCTGGCCTCTGCTTTGTCCGGCACTGCTTTGTCCGGCACTGTTGCGTCCCGAACTGTTACGTGGTGAACCCTGGCGTCCCGCCTGTGTCATGACCCGTCCTTACGTTGGTGGCCCGCGGCCGCTGTCTCCCGACAACACCCGCCGGCCGGGCAAATTATTCTGCCCGGTGGATACTCTTGTGCAGACGTTGTGCCCGCACAAGATACTTCTTACATTCTTCCTGCGTCGTAGTACTCCTCGATGCCTTCCAGACCCGGAAGGTGGGGGGAAAGCTGTGGCAATTCAGCCACAGAGCCGATTCCCATCCGCTCAAGGAAATACGATGTCGTGCGGTACAGGATTGCCCCGGATTCGGGATCAGTTCCCGAGTCCTCGATCAGCCCCCGCTGCGTCAGCGTCCGCACGACAGAGTCGACGTTGACTCCTCGAATTGCAGACACCCGCGCCCTTGATACGGGCTGGCGGTATGCGATGACGGCGAGCGTTTCGAGCGCCGCCTGCGTCAGCCTGGCTGTTTGTCCTTCCAGCACGAATCCGCCAACGATCTCGGCGAACTCCGCGCGGGAATAGATCCGCCAGCCTCCGGCGATATTCCGCAATTCAAAACCCCGGGGGGCGGCATTGTTGCCGTCAGTTTTGCCAGTGTTGCTACTGGTGTTGGTGCTGTTCTGGCTGGCGACGTCCGCATCCGGGGCATTAACAGTATAGCCGTTATAATCACGCTGCAGTTCAGCCAGGAGGGACTCGACGACGTCGACCGTCAGGTCCAGTCCGGCGGCGAGGGCCATGGTTGTGGCCGGTTCGTCGATCACCATCAGGACGGCTTCGAGGGCCGCGCGGGCCCCGCCGGGCAGGCTCTCGACGTCCGGCCGCGTGTCCGGTTCGGCGTCCGGTTCGGTGTCCGGCAATCGTTCGTTCACGGCTGGTCCTCGTATTCTTCACTCAGGTTTTCGCTGCTCCACCCGTCGGCATCGGCCGTCCAGTGCACGGTCAGCTCGCCCAGCGGCAGCAGCTGGTCAAAGCCCACCGCGCGGTCGCGGAACAGTTCCAGCAGGGCCAGGAACCGCGCCACCACCACCAGCGTGGATTCGGCGTCGGCGATCAGCGCCCGGAACGTCAGCGGCGTCCCCAGCCGCAACCGGTTCCCCAGCAGCTCGGCCTGTTCCTTGACGCTCACGGGCGTACCGTGCAGGTGCGCGAGGCCTACTTCCGTGGGGGCGGCCTCCTTGGGCTTGAGGGCCGCCTCGGCCAGGGAAGCGAACTGCTCCGGGGTGTGCCGCCAAAGAAGTTCCGGAAGGAGGGCAGCAAAGTGTCCCTCCAGGGCAACCTGCCGGGCATACCGCCGGGCTTCGAGCTCAAGGGTGGAGCCGATCATGCCGGCCACGTGCTTGAAGGCCTTGTACTGCAGCAGCCGGGCGAACAGGAGGTCCCGGGCCTCCAGCAGGGCAATGTCCTCATCGTCCTCGACCTCGCCTGCGGGCAGCAGCCGGGCCGCTTTGAGGTCCAGGAGCGTGGCCGCAATCACCAGGAATTCGCTGGCCTCATCCAGCGCCCATTCCTCCCCCAGCTGCTGCAGGCCTCGAATGTACTTGATGAATTCGTCCGTGACCGTGGACAGCGCCACCTCGGTGATGTCCAGCTGATGCTTCGAGATCAGGCCGAGAAGGAGGTCGAACGGGCCGGTGAAGTTGGCGAGCCGCACTTCGAATCCGGGCTTCTTCCCGGACGACGCAGCCAGGTCAGGTGCTGCGGGGACGGCCGGGCCTGCGGACTGCGCGGAATCCGCGCGTGTGTCGAGCTCCGCCGGTATGTCGAGAGTCGCTGGCATGTCGAGCTCCGCTAGCGGAGAGAAGGCGCCTGCCACGATCCTGGCTAGGGCGCGCCGCCGCGCGAGATCAGCTCTTTGGCCAGGCGGCGGTAGGCGTCGGCACCGACGTGGTTGCCCGCGTAGGTTGTGATGGGCTCGGCTGCAACCGTGGCGTCGGCGAACTTGATGGAGCGCTTGATGACGGTTTCGAAGACCTTGTCACCGAAGGCCTCCACCAGGCGGGCGATCACTTCCCGGCTGTGAAGGGTCCGCGCGTCGTACATCGTGGCGAGCACGCCGTCGACCTGCAGGCGCGGATTGAGGCGGTCCTGGACCTTGTCGATGGTTTCCACGAGCAGCGCGACGGCGCGCAGGGCGAAGAATTCACAGATGAGCGGGATGATGACGCCGTGGGCGGCGGTCAGCGCGTTGACCGTGAGGAGCCCGAGTGAGGGCTGGCAATCGATCAGGACGACGTCGTAATCGTCTTCGACCTTTTTCAGCGCACGGTCCAGGACCTGCTCGCGGGCCACTTCGTTGACCAGCTGCACCTCGGCGGCGGAGAGGTCGATGTTGGCAGGGAGCAGATCCACGTTTTCCACGCCGGTCTTCTGGATGGCGTCGCGGATGTCCACTTTGCGGTCCATCAGCACGTTGTAAACGGTGAGATCGAGCTCGTGCGGGTTAGTGCCCAGGCCGGCGGACAGGGCACCCTGCGGATCGAAGTCGACCAGGAGCACCCGGCGGCCGTATTCGGCCAGGGCTGCGGCGAGGTTGATCGCGGACGTGGTTTTGCCCACGCCGCCCTTCTGGTTCACCATGGCAATCACCCGCGCAGGACCGTGGGAAGACAGCGGTGCGGGCTCCGGAAAGTCGCGATGGGGCCGCCCGGTGGGACCCATAACGGCGTCTTCCAGGTCGAATTCGGTGCCTTCCAGAGTTGCTGAACCCTGCTCGCTGCTCACGTATCTATCCACACTTTCGATGACGGTGATTGTCGTGCTTCATATTGCCGCCTCCGGGCTCCCAGAGCCCAGCGCGTTCCTCCCAAGGTTACAGCGCCCGACACGGTATTCGCCGGACCTTGACACTGGCGCGGGCGCTGTGCCTTGACGTTCTGGTTGAAGTCGAAGGTTGCGGCCTCCGGCCGGGCACGACGGCCGGAGCACGCCGGCAGCTTTGGCGGGAGCGGCTACGGGAGGAAGACAGCCGGCGAGGGGCGGCTCCGAGCCTAGTGCAGGCATATTGAAGTTTGTACCCCGCGGGCCTACATTGAAACGACGAGGTGGCAGCAGCTCATGCACGAACTTGCGATTACCCAAAGTCTTGTGGAGGCGGTCCTGAACCGGACCGGCGACCGCCCCGTCACGGGCGTCAACCTGCGAATCGGCCCCTTGAGCGGTGTCCTGCCGGACGCAGTGCGCTTTTGCTTCGAAGTGGTTTCAGCTGACACGCCGCTGGCCGGGGCAGCCCTCACTATCGATGAATCCGAGGGCCGGGCCAGGTGCCGCAGCTGCCGCGACGAATTCGTCCTCGAGGACATATTTCTGCTCTGTCCGTGCGGCAGCGCCGATGTCGAAATCGTCAGCGGCCGGGAACTCCTGGTCACGTCGGTGGAGGTTGCATAGGTATGTGTGCGACGTGCGGATGCGGCGACGACGCCGGAACAAGGGTTTCCGACCTCGACGGAACGGTGCACGACGGAACGGTGCACGACGGAACAGTGCACGACGGAACAGTGCAGAATACGGTGCACGCTGCTGCAGCCCCGCACGAGCATCCGCATCCCCATCCGCATCCCCACGATCACGGGCACGAACATCCGCACGATCACGGGCCTGACGGGCACAGCCACGCGCCTGATGGACGGACGCTCATTTCCCTGGAGGAGAATCTTCTCGCCAAGAACGACCTCCTGGCCGCACGGAACCGGGGATGGCTGGAAGGACGCGGCATCCGGGCCTTCAATGTCATGAGTTCCCCCGGGGCCGGCAAGACCACGCTCCTGGTGCGGACCATCCGGGAACTGGCCGGAGAACTGGACATCGGTGTCATTGAAGGCGACCAGGAGACTTCGCTGGACGCCGACCGGATCCGGTCCACGGGGCGGCCGGTGATCCAAATTAACACCGGAGCAGGCTGCCACCTGGATGCCGGGATGCTGCAGCGGGCCCTGGACGCACTGGACCCTGGACCCGGCTCCACAGTCTTCATCGAAAACGTGGGCAACCTGGTGTGCCCGGCATTGTTCGACCTCGGCGAATCGGCCAGGGTCGTCGTGATCTCAGTTACGGAGGGCGATGATAAACCGCAGAAATACCCCCACATGTTCCTGGCTGCCGACCTGGTGATCATCAACAAAGCAGACCTGCTCCCCTACGTGGAGTTCGACGTCGAGCGCTGCGTTGGCCAGGCGCGCCGGCTGAATCCCGGCGTCGACGTCCTGACCCTGTCAGCTACCACCGGCGAAGGCATGGATGGCTGGCTGGAGTGGATCCGGAAGAATCCCCACGCGGCGACGGCCGCCGTCGGGAGCGCACCGCGCTCCGGTGGACTACGCGTTTGACCTGCTGACGCAACATTCGAGCCGCAGCCGCAGGGCGGGGCTCCGAAGGAGGCAACGATGCCTACAGCTACTGCATTGAAAGCGGAAGAAACTTTGATCCACGTCCTGTGGATCAACGCCGGACTCAGCTGCGACGGTGACTCCGTGGCCCTGACGGCGGCAACCCAGCCCAGCGTCGAGGAGATAGCCCTCGGGGCGCTTCCCGGACTCCCCAAAATCGCCATGCACTGGCCGCTGATCGACTTCGAATGCGGCCCGCAGCAGGGAGCCGACGACTTCCTCGAGTGGTTCCGCAAGGCGGACCGCGGCGAGCTGGAGCCGTTCGTGCTGGTGGTGGAGGGGTCCATCCCGAATGAGAAGCTGCACGCCGCGGGCGGCTACTGGGCTGCCTTCGGCAACAACCTTGAGACCGGACAGCCGATCACCACCAGCGAGTGGTTGGACCGGCTGGCCCCCAAGGCGACGGCGATCATCGCGGCGGGAACCTGCGCGACCTACGGCGGCATCCATGCCATGGCCGGGAACCCCACCGGGGCCATGGGGGTGCCCGACTATCTCGGATATGACTGGCGGTCCAAGGCCGGAATCCCGATCGTGTGCGTCCCGGGCTGCCCCATCCAGCCGGACAACCTGTCAGAGACCATGACATATCTGCTGTATCAGGCCACCGGGCAGGCACCCATGATTCCCCTTGACGAGGCACTCCGGCCAACGTGGCTGTTCGGCCAGACGGTGCACGAGGGATGCGACCGCGCCGGGTACTACGAACAGGGCGACTTCGCCACCGAATACGGGTCCCCGAAGTGCATCGTCAAACTCGGCTGCTGGGGACCTGTGGTCAAGTGCAACGTGCCCAAGCGTGGCTGGATGAACGGAATCGGCGGCTGCCCGAACGTGGGCGGCATCTGCATCGGCTGCACGATGCCGGGATTCCCGGACAAATTCATGCCGTTCATGGACGAACCTCCTGGCGGCAAACTGTCCACCGCGTCGGTCATGCCCTACGGCAAGACCATCAGGACACTGCGGAACATCACGAAGCACACGCTGGACCAGGAACCACGCTGGCGCAAACCCGGCAATGAACTGCTGACCGGCGCCAAGCGGACCTGGTAGGGACGCTAAGCAGAGAGGCAATGCAATGACTTCGACGATTCCGATGCCTTCGGCGGACGGTTCCGCGGGCGAAAACCTGGTGGAGATGGCCTGGGACCCGATCACGAGGATCGTCGGCAGCCTCGGCATCTATACCAAGGTCGACTTCAAGAACAACGAAGTGGTGGAATGCCACAGCACGTCATCGATTTTCCGCGGCTATTCCATCTTCATGCGCGGCAAGGACCCCCGGGACGCCCACTTCATCACGAGCCGGATCTGCGGAATCTGCGGCGACAACCACGCCACGTGCTCCTGCTACGCGCAGAACATGGCCTACGGGGTGAAGCCTCCGCACCTCGGCGAATGGATCGTCAACCTGGGCGAGGCTGCCGAGTACATGTTCGACCACAACATCTTCCAGGAGAATCTGGTCGGCGTTGACTACTGCGAGAAGATGGTCTCCGAAACCAACCCGGCGGTGCTCGCCAAAGCCGAGAACACGCCGGCCCCTCACGCGGCCGAGCACGGCTACCGCACCATCGCGGACATCATGCGCTCGTTGAACCCGTTCACCGGGGAGTTCTACCGCGAGGCGCTGCAGGTGAGCCGGATGACCCGGGAAATGTTCTGTCTGATGGAGGGCCGGCATGTCCATCCCTCCACGCTTTACCCGGGCGGCGTGGGCACCGTGGCGACGATCCAACTGATGACGGACTACATCACCCGGCTCATGCGCTACGTGGAGTTCATGAAGAAGGTCGTGCCGATGCACGACGACCTGTTCGATTTCTTCTATGAGGCACTTCCCGGTTACGAGCATGTGGGGCTGCGGCGCACCCTGCTGGGCTGCTGGGGTTCCTTCCAGGATCCGGAGTTCTGCAATTTCGCCTACAAGGACATGACGGAGTGGGGCCGGAAGATGTTCGTCACCCCCGGGGTGGTGGTGGACGGCAAACTCGTGACCACGGACCTGGTGCGGATCAATCTGGGGATCCGCATCATGCTGGGCTCGTCGTACTACGAGGACTGGGGCGACCAGGAAATGTTCGTCACCCGTGATCCGCTGGGCAACCCGGTGGACCGCCGGCACCCCTGGAACCAGCACACCAACCCGCGGCCGCAGAAGCGCGACCTGGAGGACAAGTACAGCTGGGTAATGTCGCCACGGTGGTCTGACGGCGAAAACAATCTGGCGCTGGATACCGGCGGCGGGCCGCTTGCCCGGCTGTGGTCCACCGCCCTTGCCGGACTCGTCGAGACCGGCTACCTCAAGTCAACGGGCAGCAGCGTCCAGATCGAGCTGCCCAAGACGGCGCTGAAGGGCCCGGTGACCCTGGAATGGAAGATCCCGCAGTGGAGCAACACGCTGGAACGCAACCGGGCGCGGACCTATTTCCAGGCCTACGCGGCCGCCGCTGCACTGCACTTCGCCGAAAAGGCACTCGAGGAGATCCGGGCGGGCCGCACCAAGACCTGGGAGTCCTTTGAGGTCCCGGACGAAGCCATCAGTTGCGGCTTCACCGAAGCCGTCCGCGGCGTGCTCTCCCACCACATGGTGATCCGCGACGGCAAGATCGCCAACTATCATCCCTACCCGCCGACGCCATGGAACGCGAGCCCGCGCGACTCCGAGGGAACGCCGGGTCCGTACGAGGACGCGGTGCAGGGCCAGCCCATCTTCGAGGAGAACGACCGCGATCATTTCAAGGGCATCGACATCATGCGCACCGTCCGGAGCTTCGACCCCTGCCTGCCGTGCGGCGTCCACATGTACCTGGGGGACGGGCAGACGCTGGACCTGCTGCACTCCCCCACGCAGTCGCTCACCGGTGAGTAGCCCGCCATGGACCGGGAGAATCTGTTGGGCTCGGCCGGTGAACGGATCAGTTCGCTCCTCGATGCGCTGGGTTCCGGCGGTCCTGTGGCCCGGGACCGGGCAGAGGAACTGGTCCGGCAGGTAACGGAGCTGTACGGTGCCGGGCTGGAACGAATCCTGCATGTGCTGGATGCGCAGGGTGTGCTCGATTCTGGAACGGTGTCCGCTCTCACGTCGGACCCGTTGGTGTCCGGCCTGCTGCTGATCCACGGACTGCACCCCGTGGACCTGCCCGGGAGGGTCGCCGCCGCCCTCGACTCAGTCCGGCCTTACCTCGGCTCGCACGGCGGGGATGTGGAGCTTCTCGGCATCAGCGAAGAGGGCGTCGTCCGGCTGAGGCTGCTGGGCAGCTGCCAGGGCTGTCCGTCGTCGTCGGTCACTCTCAAACTCGCCGTCGAGGACGCGATAGAAACCGCGGCGCCGGAGGTGACCGCCATCGAAGTGGAGGAGGCGGCCCCCGCCGCCGTACCTGCCCTGATCCCGGTCGGTGCCCTGCGCTCCAGGCTGGACGGGCTGGGCGGCCACGACGGCGGCCCGTCCGACGCCGGCGCACCGGACTGGACGGCGCACGACGCCGCCACGCCGGCCTCCGGCACGTGGCAGGCGGTCCCGGCCCTCGCTGAACTCGAGTCCGGGAGCGTCGCGGGCTTCCTGGTGGCGGGCGTCGAGGTGCTCACCTGCCGGATCGGCCCGGACGTTTACGCGTTTGTGGACCGCTGCCCCCGTTGCACCCATTCCATGCCGGGCGCCTCGCTGCAGCGTGCACTGGCGGCCCCGGTGGGCGGCGGGCTGTTGCGCTGCCCGCACTGCCGCAGCCACTTCGACGTCCGGAAGGCCGGGGCCTGCCTCGAGGACAAGGCACTGCATCTTGATCCTCTACCACTGCTGCTCCGCGACGGTGTTCCCTCCGTGGCCGTTCCCACCACCGCGGACCCGCTGTGAGGTGCCGCAAATGAACGCCGCGGCACGGGAACGGAGCCGGGAATGACGGCGCCGCCGGGAACCGGGAGGCCGGCGACGGGCGGCACAGGAGCCGGGAGGGAGCCCACGGGCGGTACAGGAGCCGGGGGAACGTCGGCGCTCTCCGTGCTCCGCCGGATAGCTTCCACCCGCCCGGCCCAGCCTGCCGGCGAGCGCTGCGAGATGTGCGCGGAGCCCATTCCGGAGGCCCACCAGCATGTGGTGGATCTGGAGAGCCGCTCCCTGCTGTGCACGTGCCGGCCCTGCTATCTGCTGTTCACGGACTCGTCGGCCCATCTGCGCTACCGTTCCGTCCCTGACCGCTACGTCTCATTCGAGCCCTTCGAGCTCGGGCAGGCCCAGTGGGACGAGCTGGAAATCCCGGTGGGACTGGCATTTTTCTTCTTCAACTCGGCGCTGGGCCGGACCGCTGCTTTCTACCCGAGCCCGGCGGGCGCCACGGAGTCGGAACTTCCCCTGAACGCCTGGGCATCGGTCCAAGCCGCCAACCCGGCAATCGCCATGCTCGCCCCCGACACGGAAGCCCTGCTGATCCGCTCCCCCGGCCCCGAGCGGGACCGGGCGGACTGCCATCTGGTCCCCATCGATACGTGCTACGAGCTGGTGGGCCGCCTGCGGCGGGTGTGGAAGGGCTTCGACGGCGGCCAGGAGTCCCGCCAGGAGCTCGCCGGCTTCTTCGACCGGATCAGCAGCCGCAGCAGGCCCGCCCCCGCTCCGGCCCAGGCAGAGCAGGAGGGACGCCATGGTTGACCTCGAATTCAGCGTGCTGGACATCACCCCCGAGCCCTACGCGGCCGCACCCCAGCTGACCGCGCGCCTGCGGATCCAGGAGCGAAGCGGCGCCGCCATCCACGCCATGGCCCTGCGCTGCCAGGTGCGGATCCTGGCCCAACGCCGCGGTTACGACGCCGACGAGGAAGCCGGGCTGCTGGAACTCTTCGGCAACCGCGGGCGGTGGCCCACCACCCTCAAGCCCTTCATGTGGATGCACAGCAGCGTCCTGGTGCAGGGATTTGCGGACAGCGTCGAGGTTGACCTGCCGCTCCCCTGCACCTTCGATTTCGAGGTCGCCGCGGCAAAGTACCTGAACTCCCTGCGGGACGGGACCGTTCCGCTGGAGTTCCTCTTCTCCGGGACAGTTTTCACGCGCGGCGCGGCGGGCTTCGGCGTCGAGCAGATTCCCTGGGACCGGGAAGCGCGGTACGCCCTGCCCGTGGCCGTCTGGCGCTCGCTGATAGACGCATTCTTCCCCAACCAGGGATGGATCCGCCTGGACCGCGACGTCCTGGCGGCCCTGGCCAGGTACAAGGCGGTCCACGGCCTGACTTCCTGGGAGGCGGCAATCGAGGGCCTGTTGGCCGGGGCGGGTGACCCGGTACCGTGAACGCCGGCCTCAGCCTGGCACGCGCCGTCGCCGACGCTGTCCTCTATGAGGGGTACCTCCTGTACCCGTACCGCGCCTCGTCCGCCAAGAACCAGGCCCGCTGGCAGTTCGGGGTGCTTGGGCCGCCGGGCGCGGCAGCCGCCGGCGCCGGTGAAGAGCCGGACATGGCAGCGGACTGCCTCCTCGAGCCGGGACCCGCAGCCCGGGTCGAAGTCCATCTTCGCTTCCTGCACCTGCAGACAAGGTCCGCCGAGCGCGCGGATGACGGCGGCTTCACACCCGTCGATGAACTCTTGGTCGGCCCGTCCCGGTGGCTCAGCTGGGACGAGGCCACGGATCAGGAGATCACGCTCGGGCCGTACAGCCTCGGCCAACTTGCCGCGGGCGTGCGCGCGCCGGTCAACGTCCCGGCGACCGAGGACATCGAGCCCTTACGGGACACCCGCGGCGCCACCGCCGGCAGGCTCGTACGCCGGCGTCGGACGCTCCGCGGGGAGCTGCGCCTGATGGCGACGCAAGTGGCGACACCGGTGCCGGCGGCAGGTCCGCTGTGGCGGCTCAGGGTCACGGTCGAAAACACGGCGGCAGCAACCACCGACAAGCGGTCCGCCATCGAGCTCTCGTTCATCGGAGCCCACGTCCTGCTCGCAGTCCACGACGCCGACTTCCTCTCGGTGATCGATCCGCCGCAGTGGGCGTCGGCGGCGGCGGCTTCGTGCCGCCAGCACCGCTGCTGGCCCGTGCTCGCCGGCCCCGAGGGGCAGCGCGATGTCCTGCTCCTGTCCCCGATCATCCTCTATGACCACCCCGCGGTGGCGCCGGAGAGCACCGTGGAACTGTTCGACGCGACGGAGATCGATGAAATCCTGACCCTCCGGGTGCTCACGCTGACCGATGAGGAAAAGGCGGAAGCCCGGTCAACCGATGCCCGGGCGGCAGCGATCATCGATCGCTGCGAAAACATGACAGCAGAGGAGCTCCAGCAGTTGCACGGCATCCTGCGGAACCCGCACGCCGGTTCGCCCCGCGGACCCGGGACGTCCGGGTACGACGAGTTCCCCGGCTTCGCCGTTCCGGAATATTCAGATTCGGAATTGTCCGTCCCTGAATTTTCCGTCCCGGGCAACGGCGCCGCCGCGAACACCGGCGCCGATACGCCGTGGTGGGATCCGGCCCGGGACGCAGCCGTGGATCCGGAATCGGACACTGTCTTCATCGACGGCGTCCAGGTCTCACGCGGCAGCCGGGTGCGGGTTGTTCCACTGCGCCGCGCCGATGCGCAGGACCTCTTCTTCGCCGGTAAATCGGGACGTGTCACAGGAGTCCACTTCGACGTCGACGGCGGAACGCACGTCGCGGTGGTCCTCGAAGCCGACCCGGCGGCCGAACTGCAGGAATGGTACGGCCGGTATCTGTATTTCGCCCCCGAGGAACTCGTGCCGCTCGCCGCGGCGCAGCCCCCGGACAACGGAAAGGAACCATCATCATGAAAGGTCTGGGCATCATGACCGTCGTGCTCCTGCTGGCCGCGGGCCTGGCAGTGGCCGTCGTCGGACTGCGTTCGATTCCGGACATCAAGCGCTACATGCGAATGCGCAGCATGTGAGCCCGCTGTGAGCAGGGTTCTCGTGGCGGGCGTGGGGAACGTGTTCCTCCGCGACGACGGATTCGGACCGGCCGTCGCCCGCCGCCTGGCGCAGGAGGCGTCAAGCCTGCCCGGCTGGGTGCCAGAGCACGTTCAGGTGAGGGACTACGGGGTCCGCGGGCTGCACCTCGCCTACGATCTCCTGGACGGGGTGGATGCGCTGGTGCTCGTGGATGTGCTTCCGGCCCCGGCGGACGGAAGCACAAGCGCCGGGACCCTCCGGATCCTCAAGATCCGGGCGGAGGATCTGGAACCCGGCGGACCGCTCACGCCGGCCGGCCTGCCGGTCAACCCGGAGTTCGATCCGCATGGCATGGACCCGCTGGCTGTCCTGCGCCGCCTCCGCATCCTGGGCGGATCGCTGCCGGAGACCTACCTGGTGGGTTGCATCGCGGGGCGAACAGACGACGGCATGGAGCTGACCGAGGACGTGTCCCGCGCCGTCCCGGCAGCCGTGGAGGCAGTGCGCACACTGGTCACGGCCCACATAACGTCCGCGGACGCAGCGACCGCGAGCGCCGGTTCGGATGAAGCAGGCTGAGGAGGAAGCGCGGATGTGCTTGGGAATACCGGGCCGGATCATCGAAGTGATCGACGGCTACAACGGGCAACTGGCCCTCGTGGATGTGGCAGGCGTGCAGCGAAAGATCAACATTGGGCTCCTCGACGACGGCCCGTTGGAGAGCGGTACGTGGGTCCTGATCCACATGGGCTTCGCCTTGGAGCGCGTGGACCAGGCTGGCGCCGACCGTGCCATGACGGGACTGGAGCTCATGGGACGGGGCCCGGACCCCACCGACAACGTCCCGTAGCCTGCGCTCCCCCCTTACTGTTCTGTATTCACTGTTCGAGTGCAATCGCGGCGCCGCGATGCTCCACGCCGGAGTTGGCGATCTTGAGGTGGCGCGCAAAGTAGTGCTGGAGCCGGTGGAGCTGCGCCGGCCCCAGCCGGTCGCACACCCAGTCCCAGTGAAGGGACACCATGTCGCCTGCCGTGAGGTCAGCGATGAAGCCGGACCCGGCCACGGCGTACTTGGCCGTCTCGATCACCGGTTCGCCGAGCGAGAGCGCCATCCCGTCCCAGACCAGGGGCCGGGAGCGCACCAGGGCGCTGTCCCCTTCGACGGCCACCACTTCGCCCCACCGGATGCGGCATTGGTCAAGGACGTTCAGGGCCGTGGATGAGCGCCGATCATCGCGCAACAGTCCAAGCCACGGATAGATTTCCAGCACATGGAAGCTGTGGTGCGGTACGCCGCCGGCCAGGACCCCTTCCATGAGATGCGGAAACTGATGGCCGGTCCGTGCTCGGAACCTGTCCTCCATGGAATTGCCGATGCTGCGCACACCCACGGAGTCCAGCAGCGTGTTTCCCACCCAGTAGGCCTCCACTACCGGGTAGTCAAGCGGGTCCGGGTTGCCCGTGGCACCGGCGATGAGCTCCAGATACGGCCAGGCGCCGGCGAACCCCTTGGCCAGTTCCCGCAGGCCCGCGTCCGTCACCCCCGACTGGCCATAGTGCAGCAGCGCATCGCTGTCCGGCGGCCCGCAGCTGCCCCGCGAATTCGGCGGATATGCGTACCGGACAAAGAGTTGAGCGCCATTGACTTGCATCCCGTGGCCTCGTTTCACAGGGGATATGTGCGAGGCTAGCACCGCCGCCCATCGGCAAACAATGTCCGCGTTGCCGGCATTGACACCCCTGCGCATTCGGCAGATGCTGTGAGGGAATGCCGTGCCTGGAACACTGTCGTGGCTGGAAACACTGCCATGGCTGGCGCGGAGCGAATGGCCGCTCGTGTGCGGTCCTTCCCGGGAGGTAGGCCGATGAACATCCCCGAAGCCAACCGACGATCAGTACTGGCAGCGGCCCTCTACGGCGGAGGGGCGCTGTTCCTCGCTTCCTGCGCCCCGGGAAGCACGCCGCCGCAGCCAACACCACTGTCAATGCCACCGGCAGGTACCTCGCCACCGGGTTCCGCCGCCGGTTCGGCCGGGATCCAGGTCACGGACCAGCGCGGGACCGTGCTGAGTTTCGACCGCCCGGTCACCCGGGTGGTGACCATTCCCATGCCGGCCGCCTCCCTGCTCGCCGCCGTCGACCAGGGCGCAAGCCATCTCGCCGGGATGCATAACGCCTCCTGGGTTGCCATGCGTGACGGCGCCATGGGCACCATGTACCCGGAGGCCCTGAATATTCCGCACGACATCGCCACTACCGATTTCACGCCCAATGTCGAAAGCATCCGGGCACTGAACCCGGACGTCGTGGTCCAGTGGAGCGATGCGCAACTTACGGCACCGCTGGAACAAGCCGGGATGAAGGTCCTGGGCATCACGAACACCGGTACGCAGCAGGATGTGGACACCTGGACCGCGCTGTTCGCGACGATGCTGGGGCACCCGGAGCGGGCCGCGCAGATGAAGGCGCGCAGCGACGAGCAACAGAGGTCCATCCAGGCCGAGGCCGCCTCCCGCGGCACCGGCGGCCCGGGCATCATCTACTTCAACAGGTTCAGCGGCGGGCTCAAGGTTGCCGGAAACGACAGCTACAACGACTTCTACATCAAGCTCATCGGCGGCCACAATCCAGCAACCGGCCCGCAGGGCCTCCAGGGCAAGGGCATGGTGGGGGTCGACGTCGAACAGGTCCTGGCATGGGATCCGGAGATCATCCTGCTGGGGAACTTCGACGACGCGATGCCCGCGGACGTCTACGGCAATCCGGTGTGGCAAAGCGTGTCCGCCGTGCGTTCCCGGCGCGTGTACAAGGTGCCGCTGGGCGGGTACCGTTGGGATCCCCCGGGCCAGGAGTCACCCCTGATGTGGCGCTGGCTCAGCGATATCAGTTTCCCCTCCGGCAGCCGGTCCGCGCTGAGGGACCAGACCAGCGACTACTTCGATTTCCTGTACCGCTACCGGCCATCAGCGCCGGAGACGGACAAGATCCTGTGGACTGAAGCCAATGGCATCTCGGCCAACTACCGGCAGTTCGATGCTTCGTGAGGCCCAGCCTCTGACCACGGGACACCTTGGCGGCCGCCGCGGACCGAGGCTGCGCCAGGTCATCGGTCCATGCCTGCTCTCAGCGGCCGTCCTGGCCGCCGTGTCGGCGCTTGCCCTCGCCAGCGGCCGCTACAACGTGTCCCTCGCCCATGTCGCGGAAATCCTGGCCTCCCGGATAGTTCCCTTGGGCTCAAGCCTTCCCGCTGCCGAGGAAAACGTGGTGCTGCTGGTCAGGCTGCCCAGGGTCCTGCTGGCCCTGCTGGTGGGTGGTGGCCTCGCACTTGGCGGTGCGGCGCTGCAGGCCGTGTTCCGTAATCCCCTGGTCAGTCCGGAGGTCATCGGCGTTTCATCCGGTGCCTCCTTCGGTGGTGCCCTGGCCCTGCTGCTGGGCCTGGGTCCGGTGGCCCTCGTGGGCGGATCGTTCGGCTTCGGGCTGCTGGCACTGGCCATCGTCTTCCTCATCACGTCCGGCCGGGGCGGCACCCACATCCTCATGGTCGTCCTCGGAGGAATCGTCACGGCCTCGTTCTTCTCCGCCCTGGTGGCCCTGGTGACGTATCTGGCGGACCCGTTCACCACCCTTCCCGCAATCGTCTTCTGGCTGCTTGGCAGTGTCGCCACCGCAACCTGGGCGAAGGTACTGGTGGCCTTCATTCCGATTGCTGCCGGCGGCGTCGTCCTGCTGGCACTGCGGTGGCGGATCAATGTGCTCTCGCTCGGCGACGACGACGCCGCGGCCCTGGGCCTCCGGCCGCGTCCGCTGCGCTGGGCTGTCCTCTCCGCCGTGGCCCTCATGGTGGCAGGGGCCGTGGCCGTCAGCGGCGTCATCAGTTGGGTGGGGCTGGTCATCCCGCACCTGGCGCGGATGTGGGTGGGCCCGGACCACCGCGTCCTGCTGCCGGTCTCATTCCTGCTGGGCGGGGCGTACCTCATCGCCATAGACACCATTGCGCGCACCGCAACGGCCGGTGAAATCCCGTTAGGAGTCCTCACCGCCCTAATCGGGGCGCCGGTCTTCTTCGTGCTGTTGCGCCGGAACAGGGAGAGGATCTGGGACGGTGCTTGAACTACGCGGTGCCGGGTTTGGCTATTCACCGCAGAACTGGGTGTTCAAGGATCTGAGCTTCTCGGTGCCGCCGGGCACCGTGACGGCGGTCCTGGGGCCAAACGGCAGCGGCAAAACGACGCTGGTGCGCTGCGCGGCGGGCATGCTGGCCGTCCAGGAGGGGGCGGTGCGCCGGTCCGAGACGGCCGGCTATGTTCCCCAGGCGCGTGGCAGCACGTTCGGCTACCCGGCCCTGGACATGGTGGTCATGGGCCGTGCCCGCCACATCGGCGTCTTCCGCTCCCCCGGCACCCGGGACAGGGCTGCCGCCCTCCAGGCCATGGACCGGGTGGGGATCGCCGCCCTGGCCGACCGGCTGTTCCCGACCCTGAGCGGCGGCGAGCAGCAGCTGGTCCTCATTGCACGGGCCGTCGCGGGAGGTTCGCGGCTCCTTGTCCTGGATGAGCCGTCCACCGGGCTGGACCTGAAAAACCAGGTCCGGGTCCTCCAGCTCCTGAGGGAACTCGTGCGGAGCGGGATGTCGCTGCTGGTGAGCACCCATCACCCGGACCACGCCCTGTTCCTCGCAGACTCGGTGGTCCTCATGGGCGCCGAGGGGGTGGTGACTGGTCCTGCCGGGCCGCTACTCGCCGACGCGCAGCTCTCGGCGCTGTACGGCGTCCGTGTCAGCACACTGAACTACGACGACGCCGGGACGCCCCGCCGGACAGTGGTGACCCCATTCGGCGCAGACGAGCGCTGATCCGAACGCCAAAGCGCCCGGCAGCTTAGCTGCCGGGCGCTTTGGCGTCATCTGGCGGTTTGATGTCCGGTCCGGCCGCGGCCGGGGTTCAGGCCGCGGTTCAGGCCGGTGTCCGGCCTGGGGTTCAGGCGTGTGCCAGGACCGGCTGCGTCGGTTGTTCGACGGTTTCCTGCCCACCGATGTGGTCGGCGAGCATGGTCACTTCGTCGAACGGCTCGGCACCGGCGAGGACACGGTCCACGCGTCCGGCGTCGATCTCCTTGACCCAGGTGCCGATCAGCACCGTGGCGACGGCGTTGCCGGTGAAGTTGGTCAAGGCGCGGGCCTCGGACATGAACCGGTCGATGCCTACGATCATGCCCACGCCGCCCAGCAACTGAGGTGCATGCGCCTGGAGTCCAGCGGCCAGCGTGGCCAGGCCGGCGCCGGTGACGCCGGCGGCACCCTTGGAAGCGATGATCATGAAGACCAGCAGGGAAACCTGGGCACCAAGATCCAGCGGCGTGCCCATGGCGTTGGCGACGAAGAGCGCGGCCATGGTCAGGTAGATGGCGGTGCCGTCCAGGTTGAAGGAGTAGCCGGTGGGGACGGTGACGCCCACGACCGGCTTGGACACACCGAGGTGTTCCATCTTCGCGATCAGGCGGGGCAGCGCCGCTTCGGAGGAGGACGTCGAGAAGATCAGCAGGTATTCGCGGCCGAGGTACCTCATGAGCTTGAAGATGCTGACGCCTGCGACCACCTTGAGCAGGCCACCGAGGATCACGACGATGAACAGGGCACAGGTGACATAGAAGGCGCCCATCAGGGTCGCCATGCTGATGATGGCCTGGAAGCCGGTGGCACCGACAACTGCGGCGATCGCACCGAAGGCTCCGACCGGGGCCAGCCACATGATCATGATCAGGATGCGGAACACGAGGGCCTGTCCATAACCGACCGCCTTGAGGATCGGTGCTCCCTGAGGGCCCATCTTTTGCAGCGCGAAGCCGACCAGGATCGCGGCGAGGAGAGTCGGCAACACAGGAATGTCGCCCGGGATGATGCCGAGCAGGAAGTCAACGGTGCTGTCGACCGCCGCCTTCTTGTTCGGATCATAGGGGGCGAGCTTGAGGCCCTCGCCCGGGTGGATCAGGTTGCCCACCACGAGGCCGATCGCCAAGGCGAAGGTGGACATGACGACGAAGTAGGCAAGCGCCAGGCCGCCGACCTTGCCTACTGTGGCGGCCTTGGCGATCGAGCCGATGCCCAGCACGATCGTGCAGAAGATCACCGGAGCGATCATCATCTTGATGAGTTTGATGAAGCCGTCGCCCAGCGGTTTGAGGGATTTGCCGACCTCGGGGAACAGCAGACCGATAACGGCACCTGCAATCACGGCGACGATGACTGCAATGTAGAGGTAGTGGGACTTGTCCAGTCCCTTGCGCTTCTTGGCCGGGGCTGCGGCCGGTGCTGCTGACTCTCCTCGTTGAGAGGCCATGGTGTTCTCCTTGGATAGGCTGGACTTTCGTGAGCTTCCCGCTAGGGTCCGCTCGCGTCCGTTCTTGCGTGTACCCCCATCATTGATGACAAGGTGACGCGCATCACCCTTGCGTTCATATTGGTCATGGAAGGTGTTGATGATCCAGCGCTGGAGCATCGCCCGCAGGCTGTTTGTGGCCCAACTGCTGTTCGTGGTGGCCCTGACGGCCATCGTCGGCACGGCCACGTTCGTCGACGCGCGCGACCACGCCTACGACGAGGCCGGCCGCCGGATGGCCGGCATAGCCACGACGGTGGCCGACGCCCCCTTCGTCCTCGAGGCGGCGGGCGCCACCGACCCCACGGCCCTGCTCCAGCCGTATGCCCTCAAAATCATGAAGGATGCCGACGCCGATTTCGTCACGATCATGGCCCCGGACCGCACGCGGTGGACCCATCCGCGCGATGAGGAACTGGGCAAGCCGTATATCGGTTCGATCGATGCGGCCCTCAATGGCCAGGTGTTCACGGAGGTCACGGCCGGCACCCTCGGCCCCTCGGTGCGCACCATCGCCCCTGTCAAGGATGCGGACGGCAAGGTCCGGGCACTCGTGGCCGCTGGCGTGACCGTCCGGACCGTGGACGTGGCAGTCTCCGGCAGGCTGCCGGCGCTGCTGGCCATCGCTCTGGCGCTGCTGGTAGGCGGTTCCGTGGCGTCCTGGCTGCTCGGGCGCTACCTGCGCCGGGTGACCCGCGGCTGGGGCCCGGAGCAACTGGGCCAGCTCTTCGCGTACTACGAATCGGTGCTTCACTCGGTGCGTGAGGGCGTGATCCTCATCGACCCCAAGGGCAAAGTGGTGATGTACAACGATCAGGCCGCCGAACTGCTGGGGCTGAAGAAGCAGGCCTCCGACGCCGCTGCCGGCACGCATGCCCCCGGCGCGCCAGACGGCAGGCGCCCGGAGGCGCCCTCCCTCGCGGAGTTGCCGCTGGCACCCAGCCTTAAGGAACTCTTCGAATCCGGGCGTACCGCGCACGACGAGATCCACCTGACCGGCTCACGGATCCTGGTGGTCAACCAAGGCCCGGCGGTCGGACCCGCATCGGCCGGAGCCCGCCAGCGGGGAGCGGCTTCCGGCGCCCATGTTTACGGCACTGTGGCCACCATCCGGGACCGCACCGAAATCGAATCCCTGGGCAGCGAACTCGAAACCATGCACACGCTCTCCGACGCCCTGCGGGCACAGACGCATGAACATGCCAACCGGCTCCACACGATCGTCTCGCTCATGGAACTGGGGCGTACCCCCGAGGCGCTGGACTTCGCCACGAAGGATCTGGAACTCAGCCAGAGTCTGACGGATGACATTGTCAGCTCCATCGAGGAACCGGTGCTCGGCGCCCTGATCATGGGCAAGGCCGCCGAAGCGCACGAGCGCGGCGTCGAACTGATCCTGAACGCAGGCGGCTCCACGTCGGTGACCGGACTGGCCGTGCAGGATCTCGTAGCCATCCTTGGAAACCTGCTGGACAACGCCATCGACGCCGCGGCCGAGGCGCCGGCGCCCAGGCTCGTGGAGCTGACCGTCGAGTCCACCGGGTCCGCGCTGGAGATCACCGTGGAAGACAGCGGCCCGGGAATCGACCCCTCGGCCGTGGACGACATCTTCCGTCACGGCTTCAGCACCAAGACACCGGGACCTTTCGGACGTGGCCTCGGGCTGGCCCTGGTCCGCCAGGCAGTGCAGCGGCTGGGCGGTACCATGACAATCACCAGCCCGGCCGGGGCGCTCTTCCGCGTCACGCTGCCGGTCACAACGCTGCCGGTCACAACAGAGGGACAGCCATGAGCGAGATCAGGGTGCTCGTCGTCGAAGACGAGCCCATCGCCGCCGCGGCGCACGCCGCCTACATTGAACGGCTGGACGGTTTCACCCTGGCCGGCTCCGCGCCGGACGGGCAGTCCGCGCTGCGCCTGCTCACGGATTTCGCGGCGGCGGGCAATCCGGTGGAGCTGGTACTGCTGGACATGAACCTCCCGGACCTGCACGGGCTGGACATCGCACGCCGGATGCGGGCGGCCGGGCTCTTCGCGGACATCATCGCCATCACCGCCGTGCGGGAACTGAATATCGTCCGCAGTGCTGTGGCCACCGGCGTGGTCCAATACCTGATCAAGCCGTTCACCTACGCAACGTTTGCGGACAAACTCGCCAGTTACCGGCAATTCCGCGAGCAGCTGGCCTCCCCTGTGACCGGAGTCGCGGGGGCCCGGGCGTCCCAAAGCGATGTGGACCAGGCCTTCGCCAGCCTGCGTGCCCCGTCCGAAGTGTCGCTGCCCAAGGGCCTGGCCGTATCCACGCTGGAATCCGTCCAGGACTACATCAAAGAGCAGGACGGGGCGGTCTCGGCCAGCGAAGTCATGGAGGCGCTCGGCATGTCCCGGGTCACCGCCCGGCGCTACCTCGAGTACCTCGCCGATGCCGGAACGGTCTCCCGCGCCGCACGCTACGGCGCCCCCGGCCGGCCGGAGAACGAATACCGCTGGTTACGGCCGCGGCCCTAAGCTTCACCGCTCCCCCGCGGTTCCTGTCATCGACATGGCACTTGGCGGCAATGATTCCCGGAAACACTGCCGCCAAGTGTCATCTCGACGGCGGGCCGGGGCGCAGGGTTACGAGCAGCCGGTCGATCACGCCGGCATCCTCGATCGTGGACGGCACCACGTAGGTCTCGCCGTCGGCGATCTGGCGCATGGTCTTGCGCAGGATCTTTCCGGAACGGGTCTTGGGCAGGGCGTCGACCACGGTGACGTGCTTGAAGTCCGCCACGGCCCCGATGTCGCGCCGGACCAGGGCAATCAGGTCCTTGGCCAGAAGGTCCTCGGGAATGTCCACACCGGATTTGAGGACCACGTAGCCGCTGGGACGCTGGCCCTTGAGCGGGTCGGCGAGGCCGATCACCGCGCATTCGGCGACCGCCGGGTGCTGGCCGATCACCTGTTCCATGGCGCCGGTGGAGAGCCGGTGTCCGGCGACGTTGATGATGTCATCGGTTCGGCCCATGACAAAGACATAGCCGTCCTCGTCCCGGTAGCCGGAGTCGCCGGTGGCGTAGTAGCCTTCGAACGCCTGCAGGTAGGAGGAAATGTAGCGTTCGTCGTTGCGCCACAGCGTGGTCAGGGTGCCCGGGGGCAGCGGAAGGCCCAGGACGATGTTCCCTTCCGTGCCGGCCTCGACGTCCCCGCCCCCGCCGTCGACGATGTTGAGCCGGAAGCCGGGCATCGGGACGCTCGGTGAACCGGCCTTAATCGGCAGACCGTCGAGGCCGCGGGGGTTGGCGCAGATGGCCCAGCCCGTCTCCGTCTGCCACCAGTGGTCGACCACCGGAACGCCGAGGACCCTGGAGGCCCAGTGGAAGGTGTCTGTGTCCAGCCGCTCGCCGGCCGCGAACAGGGTCCGCAGGCTGGAAATGTCGTACTTGTCCAGGAGCTGGCCCTCAGGGTCGGCTTTTCGGATGGCGCGCAGCGCGGTGGGCGCGGTGAACAGCACGTTGACCTTATGGTCCTCGATGACCCGCCAGAACGCGCCGGCGTCCGGTGTCCCCACCGGCTTACCTTCGTACAGCACCGTGGTGGCGCCGGCCAGCAGCGGCCCGTACACAATGTAGGAGTGGCCCACCACCCAGCCGACGTCCGAGGCGGTCCACATGACGTCCCCGGGGCCGACGTCGTAGATGTTTTCCATGGTCCACTTCAGGGCCACGGCATGGCCGCCGTTGTCCCGCACCACGCCCTTCGGCGCCCCGGTGGTGCCCGAGGTGTAGAGGATGTACAGCGGATCCGTGGCCGTGACATCCACCGGCGCGGCAGGCTCGGCGGTGGCCATCTCGGCGTCCCAATCGAGCCACCCGGGCTGTTCGGCCGCCATGGAGGCCATGGTGGACGCGAAGCCTTCCCTGGCTTTGACCAGCACCGGGATGTCCGGGGCGCCGGCGATGCCGAGGGCCTCGGCGACGGCGGGAAGGTATTCGATCCGGCGCGATGGCTCGATGCCGCCGGACGCCGTCACCACCGCCGCAGGGGCAGCGTCGCGGATGCGGGCGGCAAGTTCCTTGGGGGCGAAGCCGCCGAAGACCACCGAGTGCACGGCGCCGAGCCGTGCGGTGGCCAGCATCGCGATCACGGCCTCGGGGATCATCGGCATGTAGATCACCACGCGGTCGCCCTTGCCGACGCCGCTGCGGCGCAGGACACCGGCGAACCGGGCCACGAGGTCCGTCAGTTCCGCATACGTGTAGCTCTGCTGGATGCCCAACATCGCGGAATCGTAGACCAGGGCGTCCTGCGCACCCCGGCCCTGGGCAACGTGCCGGTCGAGGGCGTTGTAGGAAGTGTTCAGGACACCGTCCGGAAACCAGTCGTAGAGCGGTGCCCGGCCCGGATCGAGGGCCTGCCGCGGTGGCGTCTGCCAGGAGATCCCGTCCGCGGCCTCCAGCCAGAACTCCGCGGGGTGATCCAGGCTCCGCTCGTAGGCGGCCTGGTAGCTCTTGGTGACCATGACTTACATCCTGTCCACGACGTTGTGATGTAGCCCATGGTAAACCGGGGCGGACCGGCGTTACAAGGGCTTCTGTATACACAGCTCATCAATTTCCACCCCACGGACCGCAATTGCTGGGCAAAGCGACCCCGCGTGTATACACTGTTGATGTTCCACCGTTACGGAGCCACCACCGAAGGAGGCAGGATGCGCGCCAGCGACAAGGCCTACGCGGCCCTGCGCGACGACATCATCGAATGGCGCCTCCTGCCCGGAACCGTGCTCGCGGAAGTGGAGCAGTCGGAGCGCCTCGGCATCTCCCGCACCCCGCTGCGGGAGGCCCTGAGCCGGCTCACGGCCGAGGGCCTGACGACGACGGCGGGCGGCCGCGGCGTCGTCGTGACCGACATTTCCCTGGACGACATCGACGAACTGTTCGAACTGCGCGAAACCCTCGAAGGCAGGGCAGCAGCCCTGGCCGCCGAGCGCGGAGACCCCGCAACCTTCGAACAGCTCCGGCGCGAACTGCTCCAGGCACCGGAACTGATCGGCGGTCAGGATCCGGCTCTGCACGACTACTACGGGCTGGTCGGGCGGCTCGACGCGGCCATTGACGCCGCAATCTCCAACGCCTACCTCGTCCAGGCCATGCGCAGCCTGCGCGTCCACCTCGTGCGCGTCCGGCGCCTGGCCGCCGACGACGCCGCACGGCTCACCGCCGCCGCCGCAGAGCACGCCGCCATCGCCGAGGCGATCGCCGCAGGCAACCCGCGGCTGGCCGAGGCCGCCACTACGCTTCACCTGCACCGCAGCCTCTCACACGTCAAAGCCACTCATACACCTCAGCAAAAGGAGCACCATGGTTAAGGAACACCACGTCCGCGTTTACAAGAGCGAGGAAAACCTGGGCCGCGAGGACCAGCTCGCCTACAAGATCGCCAAGGTCGCCGCGGATCCCGTGGATGTCACCGATGAGGTCACCGACATGGTGATCAACCGGATCATCGACAACGCCTCGGTGGCGATCGCGTCGCTGAACCGTGCCCCGATCGTCGCTGCCCGGGCCCAGGCCCTCACTCACGGCCCCAGCACCGGCGGCAAGGGCTCGAAGGTCTTCGGCATCGAGGAACGCGTCTCCCCCGAATGGGCTGCCTGGGCCAACGGCGTCGCGGTCCGCGAACTCGACTACCACGACACTTTCCTGGCCGCGGACTACTCGCACCCGGGCGACAACATCCCCCCGATCCTGGCCGTCGCGCAGCACGTCGGTTCCAGCGGCCAGGACCTGATCCGCGGCATCGCCACCGGCTACGAGATCCAGGTCAACCTGGTCAAGGCCATCTGCCTGCACAAGCACAAGATCGACCACGTGGCGCACCTCGGCCCCTCCGCCGCGGCCGGCATCGGCACCCTGCTGGGACTCGACGTCGAGACCATCTTCCAGTCCGTCGGCCAGGGCCTGCACACAACCACCGCCACGCGGCAGTCCCGCAAGGGCGAAATCTCCACCTGGAAAGCCCACGCCCCCGCGTTCGCCGGCAAGATGGCCGTCGAATCCGCTGACCGCGCGATGCGCGGCCAGACCTCCCCGGTGCCGATCTACGAAGGCGAAGACGGCGTGATCGCCTGGATGCTGGACGGCCCGGACGCTTCCTACACCGTGCCGCTGCCCGAAGCTGGCGAGGCCAAGCGGGCCATTATGGACACCTACACCAAGGAACACTCCGCCGAATACCAGGCCCAGGCGTGGATCGACCTCGCCCGCAAGCTCAACGGCGAACACCCCGAAGTCACGGACCCTGCCAACGTCGAATCCGTGCTGATCAAGACCAGCCACCACACCCACTACGTGATCGGCTCCGGCGCCAACGACCCGCAGAAGTACGATCCCACGGCCAGCCGCGAGACGCTGGACCACTCGATCCCGTACATCTTCACCGTCGCCCTGCAGGACGGCACCTGGCACCACGTGGACTCCTACGCCCCGGAACGCGCCGCCCGCCCCGACACCGTGGAACTCTGGCACAAGGTCACTACGGTCGAGGACCCGGAATGGACCCGGCGCTACCACTCCCTGGACATCGCCGAGAAGGCCTTCGGCGGCACCGTGGAGATCACGCTCAAGGACGGTACCGTCATCACCGATGACATCGCGGTCGCCGATGCCCACCCGCTGGGCGCCCGCCCGTTCGCACGGGAGCAGTACGTCAACAAGTTCCGCACCCTCGCCGCCGGCCTTGTGGCCGACGAGGAGATCGAGCGCTTCCTCGCCGCTGCTGCCCGGCTCCCCGAGCTCGCCGCCGGCGAGCTGGACCAGCTGAACATCCGGGCGGCCGACGGCGTGATCGACCTCGCCGCCGCCCCGAAGGGACTCTTCTAATGTTGTATTCGAAGGTCACGCCGGAGCAGAAGCGGATCCGGTTCCGCGAACTCCTCGCCTCCGGCACCATCGCCCAGTTCCCCGGCGCGTTCAACCCGCTCTCGGCGCGGCTGATCGAGGAGAAGGGCTTCGCCGGGGTGTACATTTCCGGTGCCGTCCTCGCCAACGACCTCGGCCTGCCGGACATCGGGCTGACCACCCTCACCGAGGTCGCCACCCGCGCCGGGCAGATCGCCCGGATGACGGACCTGCCGGCAATCGTCGACGCTGACACCGGTTTTGGCGAGCCCATGAACGTGGCCCGCTCGGTCCAGGAGCTCGAGAACGCCGGCCTGGCCGGCTGCCACATCGAGGACCAGTTCAACCCCAAGCGCTGCGGCCACCTCGACGGCAAGAACGTTGTGGACCTGGACACCGCCACCAAGCGGATCCGGGCTGCGGCCGACGCCCGGCGTGACCCGAACTTCCTGATCATGGCCCGGACCGACATCCGCGCCACAGACGGCCTGCAGGCCACGCAGGAGCGCGCCCGGGCCCTGGTCGAGGCCGGTGCGGACGCGATTTTCCCCGAGGCGATGAAGGACCTGAGCGAGTTCCAGGCCATCCGCGACGCCGTCGACGTCCCGATCCTTGCCAACATGACCGAATTCGGGCAGAGTGCCCTGTTCACCGTGGAGGAGCTGGCCGGCGTCGGGGTCAATATGGTGATTTATCCGGTCACGCTGCTCCGTAGTGCCATGGGCGCTGCGGAGCGTACTCTGGAATCGATTAAGGCCGACGGAACCCAGGAGGCACAGGTTGGAAGCATGCTGACCCGTGCGCGTTTGTACGATCTCGTTGATTACGAGGCTTATAACCGTTTCGATACCGGAGTTTTCAATTTCCAGATCCCCGGTAAGTAAGCCCCGCATAGAACCTCCGGCATATGCCGGTATACAAGCGTTAGGAACAAAGGAGTTTCAGCATGGCTGAACAGGACATCAAAAAGGGCCTCGCCGGCGTCGTGGTTGACTACACCGCGGTCTCCAAGGTCAACCCGGACACCAACTCGCTGCTGTACCGCGGCTACCCCGTGCAGGAGCTGGCCGCCAAGTGCAGCTTCGAGGAGGTCGCCTACCTTTTGTGGAACGGCGAGCTGCCCACCACGGACCAGTTGGCGGAGTTCACTGCCAGGGAACGTGCCGGCCGCGCCCTGGATCCGGTTGTCAAACAGGTGATCGACGCGCTGCCCACCACCGCGCACCCCATGGATGTATGCCGAACCGCCACGTCGGTCATCGGCGCCCGGCACCCCCTGGCGGAGGATTCCTCGCGCGAGGCCAACCTGGCCAAGGCCGTTGACCTGTTCGCCGCGATGCCCGCCGTCGTGGCCTACGACCAGCGCCGCCGTCACGGCCAGGACCTCGTGGAGCCCCGCGAGGATCTGGGCTACGACGCCAACTTCCTCTGGATGACCTTCGGCGAGGAGGCCGTCCCCGAGGTAGTCGACGCTTTCAACGTCTCAATGATTTTGTACGCCGAGCACTCCTTCAATGCCTCCACCTTCACTGCCCGCGTGATCACCTCCACGCTCTCGGACCTGCACTCGGCCGTGACCGGGGCCATCGGCGCCCTCAAGGGCGCGCTGCACGGCGGCGCCAACGAGGCCGTCATGCACACCTTTGACGAGATCGGCATCAGGCCCGAGGAATCACTGGAGGACGCTCACGTCCGGGCCAAAGCCTGGATGGAAAACGCCCTGGCCCACAAGAAGAAGGTCATGGGCTTCGGCCACCGCGTCTACAAGCACGGCGACTCCCGCGTGCCCACCATGAAGTCCGCGCTGGACAAGATGATCGCCCATTATGGCCGGCCCGAGCTGCTGGGCCTCTACAACGGGCTCGAGACCGCGATGGACGAGGCGAAGGGGATCAAGCCGAACCTCGACTATCCGACCGGCCCCACGTACCACCTCATGGGCTTCGACACCGCCACCTTCACTCCCCTGTTCGTCGCCAGCCGCATCACCGGCTGGACGGCGCACATCATGGAGCAGCTGGATGCGAACTCCCTGATCCGTCCGTTGAGCGAGTACAACGGCGTCGAGGAGCGACACCTGGCGTAGCAGGGACTCCTGCAGAAAAAACGCGGGCAGAAAACACGGACCGGTCACCCCCCAAAGGTGGCCGGTCCGCGTTGTCTGCCCGCGTTTTTTCTGCCCGCTTTCTCCTGCCTGCGGCGTTGTGCCTAGCTGGCCTTGATTTTCAGCGACGTGATCATGCGCTTCGCGTTCACGTACTCCGGGGTCTGCATGTAGGCCCTTGCCGCTTCCAGCGAGGGGAACGTCTTGGCGCCCTTACGGTTTCCGGTCTGCTCGGAACCACCGCTGTTGACCTGGACGGCGTCGGCAAAGTAATAGAAAGGCGACTCTGCCGGACCACTGACCACGTTGTAGAACATGCAGGACTTTCCGTCCTTGCCCGCTACTCTGCCCGCGATGCCGTACGAAGCGGTGACGCGGCCCGGTTCCTGGAGGGCGCGGAAGGCAAAGCGGGGCGTGATGGTGTCAGCCGCGGCAGTGTTGTACGGCAACGCTAGCTCCACCGAGTCCAGGACACTGTAGGGAACCGGGTTCTGGCGGCAGCCGCCGAGCCCGTCAAACGGTTCGTCCAGGCTGATCGGTCTGACGGGTGCCGGTCACCCCTACGGGTGACCGGCCCACCGCATTTCGCTATCCTTGTGCCGGCAATTTCAGGCTGCGAATCATGCTCTTTAGTTTTGTGTACTCGGGTGTCCCCATGTAGGCCTTGGCCTCGGCCATGCTCTGGAACACCGGTTCGTCAAGACTCTTCGAGTCCCTGTCGGCGAAGGTCAGCGAACCCCTCGGTGCGCCGCTGACCACCGAATACATGAGGCAGCTGTTCATGAGCTGGCCGCTGGACTTGTCCACCAGGCCAACCTGGTAACTGAAGCCCTTCCCTACCGATGTCTGGTCGAGTACGCGGTAGGAAAACCGGACCTGCGCCGCGACCGCCCAATCGGAGCTGAGCGACGACGGTGCGGAGTCGAGCTCAGTGGCCGTGTATTTTTCCGGACCGCAGCCGCCTCCCAGCCCACCGCCCAAGCCGTAGTAGAGTCTCGCCACGCGCTTGCTGGACTCATCGAACACACCCACGCCGGTTGCCGGAAAATCTGGAGTGCCTGCTGGCTCGTCTTTCGCGGTCCAGCCCGCGGGGAGTTCGAAACTAACGCTCCCGTCCTTACTGACGAAGCGTCCGGCGGCAGCCACATTGACCGGATGCAGTGCCAAGGAAATCAGCATGCGCTTAGTGTCCTGGTAATCCTGCGTCTGCATGTAAGCCGTGGCCTCCGCAACGCTGTCGAAGGCCAGTGCGGCCTCCTCGCCGTCGGGCTTGAGCCACATGGTATCGCCGAAGTGTGCGAAGGGCATGTTGTCCGGGCCCAAGATGCTGTTGTACAGCCCGCACGTCGTGGTACCCGGAGCCAGCTCTGCGTCATTGAGGGCCATGGAACCATAGATTTTGTCTCCCTGGACGATCCGAAAGACAAACCCGGACGGGCCCCGGGGCATTTCCTTGAGTTTCTGCGCCTTTTGCGGAATGTCGACAATGACTGAGTCAAGGGTGGAGAACGGCTTGGGATCCGCGCAGACGGGTCCTCCCGTTCCGTCGTAGACCAGGCTGAGGGTTGACATCGTCTTGCCGGTGGAATTCTTCACCACGACGGTGTTGTAGGCGCCCCCGTCGATCGATTGCGGCGCCTGGGACACGGTCCAGCTCGCGGGGAGTTCAAACGTGGCCTGGCCAGTCGTGTCAGTGAAGGTAGTCCAGACAGCCGGAGCGGATGTTGCCGTTGGTGTCGGCGACGGCGTCACGCTCGCCGAGGCGGTCGCTGAAGCCGTCGGGGAGGCAACGGCCGTGGGAGCAACGGTGCTGGCCGGCTCCGGGTCGGTGGTGAGTGCCCCCAGGTTCGTTGCCACCAGGACGCCGGCGGTGACGGCCGCCGCTGCCAGGGTCAGCACACCGCCCAGCCTGGCCCGCCGGTGCTTCCGGTCCGCCAGGGAGACGACATTGCGCGGCAGGCGATCGCTAAACTCGCCGGATTCGGCGAGCATCCGGCGCAGTGCTGCCTCGCCGTCGGGCACGGACGGATCGTTGTGCACGGGGTCCGTCGCGGAAATCATGTTCTTGATCGGATCCATCTCAGGCACCCATCTTCTGTGTCATCGTGTCAGCACTGACCGGCATTTGCTTGCGAAAAGCGGCCCGGGCCCGGTGCAGCCGGACCTTGGCGGCGGACTCGCTGCAGTGCAGCACGCCCGCGATGTCAGCGATACTCAATTCATCCCAGTAGGCGAGCTGGAGAATGTCCCGGTCCTTCTCCCGCAAACCGGCCAGGGCGTCCTGGACCGCCACGTTGTCCGAGCCGTCACCGAACCGGACAACGGCCGCGGAGCGCAGCTTGTCCTGCAGCGCCTGCTGCCGGTCCCGGCTACGGTACGCGTTCCCGATCAGGTTGCGGGCCACCGTCAGAAGCCACGCTGTATCCGTCCGCGGTGCGTCATCCCATTTCTGCCACACCACCCGGAAAACATCGGCGGCGAGTTCCTCCGCCAGCTCGGCTGATTCAACCCGCCGCCGCACAAATTTGTAGACCAGTGGGTAACTGTCTTTGTGAATGGCGATAAATGCCAATTCGCGCTCCGAAAGCACGCATCCCCCAAGTATGTTGTGTCCGAAACTGCTGGATAACTGTATTGTTTCCGGCCGCCGGCCCGGGGTTACACGCCCCGCAAAGAATATTCCGCGGAGGCCACGGTCTCGTTGTCGTCGTTCAGGGTGATGACGGCTTCCACAGTGCCTTCCCCCAATGCCAGCGGCAGCCAGTGCTCGGCATCCTGCCACATGCGCGCCAACGGCAGGGACGCGACCTGGAACCATTCCGGGATCATTTCCTGGCTTTCGACGGGTTCGCCACTCCAGCGGCGCGTGGTGAAAAGGCTGGTGGACATGTTCCATTCCGGCCGTGCGGGAAAGACGAATTCGATCAGCCCGGCAACGCGGAGGTCGTCCTCTATGACCACGATTCCGGCTTCCTCAAAGACTTCGCGGCAGGCAGCCTCGGCGTCGGACTCCCCCGGTTCCACGTGCCCGCCGAGCCCCACGATCTTTCCGACACCGAACCCGGTCTTCTTCGTACCGAGGAGGACCTGCGTGCCGGCAGCTCCGTCGCGTAGCAGGAAGCACAGAGTGACAGCTGTCGAGTTCATGAATCCACCCTAGCGCCAGCCCCCGGGGCCGTCGGTGCCCGGCCGCAGGCGTGCCGCGGCGCGGATTTAACCCAGGGCGCGCGGATGCGCTGCGGCGTAGATCTCCCGCAGCGTATCGGCCGTCACCTGGGTGTAGACCTGCGTGGTGGTCACCGAGGCGTGCCCCAGCAGTTCCTGGACCACCCGGACATCGGCGCCACCCTCAAGCAGGTGGGTGGCGAAGGAGTGCCGCAGGGTGTGCGGCGAAACGTCTTTGGTGATGTTGGCCTTGTCCGCCGCCGCCTTCAAAATGGTCCAGGCGCTTTGCCGGCTGATCCTGCCGCCGCGGGCGTTGAGGAACAAGGCAGGGGTGCCCTTGCCCTTGGCGGCCAGCAGGGGCCGGCCGCGGACAAGGTAGGCGTCGAGGGCGCGAGCTCCGTAGGATCCGAGCGGCACGAGACGTTCCTTTGAGCCCTTGCCGAACAGCCTGACGATCGCCGGGCCGTCGCTTTCGCCGGCCTGTTCGGGCGTGTGCAGGGAGATGTCGTCCACATCCAGGCCCACGGCTTCGCTGATGCGGGCACCGGTGGAATAGAGGAACTCGAGCAGCGCGCGGTCGCGCAGGCCGGTGGCCGTATCCGTGCCGGCCGCCTCCAGGATCCGGGTGACCTCGTCGACGCTGATGGCCTTGGGCAGCCGCTTACCGGGCATGGGCGGGTGGACGTCACTGGCCGGATCGGCGGGAGTGACGCCTTCGAGGGCCCAGAACTTGTGGAGTCCGCGGACGGCCACTACCGTCCGGGCTGCCGAGCGGATGCCCAGGGCAGAGCCGCCGTCGGACCCGTCGGAGAGGGCCTGGACGAAGCCGGTGACGTCGTGCCGGGTGATCTCGGCGGGGCGTTCCCGGCCTGTGCTGGCGAGGTGCCTGGCGTACCGGGCCAGGTCCCGCCGGTAGGCGGAGAGGGTGTTGGCCGCGAGCCCCCGTTCCACGCCCATGTGCTGCAGATAGTCAGTTATGGCGCGGTCGATCGCTGTGAGCGGCCGGATGGGCGGGCGTTCGGGAGCGGCTGCCTCCGCCGGCGCGGGGGCCTGAAGTTGCGCGGGGGCCGGAGGCTCGGCAATCAGCGCATCGGTCATTGGCGCTGGCTGGGATGGGCGGGCCAGGGCGCGTCGGCCGGGCGGAGGCTCTCGAAGTTGTCGGCGCGGGCGGCGGCAGCGGCCAGCACGCCGACGACAGCGGACGGGTTGTGCAGGCGGCCATCAAGCACCGCCTGCACAGCCTCGTCCAGCGGGGTCCAGTGCAGTTCGATTTCGGCTTCCTCGTCGGTGCGGACGTGCCGCTCATGTCCCGGCACCTCGCTCAGCCCGCGGGCCAGGTAGATGCGGATGGCTTCGCTGGAGGAACCCGGGGAGTTGAAGAAGTCCGCCAGCACGTTCCAGCGCTCCGCCACGAGGTCCGCTTCCTCGGCCAGTTCGCGGGCGGCGCCGATGACGAAGTCCTCCCCTTCGACGTCCAGCAGCCCGGCGGGGATCTCCCAGAGGTCCATGCCGACGGGGTGCCGGTACTGCCGGAGCAGCAGCACGTCGCCGGCGTCGTTCATGGGAAGTATGGCCACCGCGCCGGGATGGTCGATGTAGTCCCGGACCAGGGTGTCGCCGTCGTCATTGAGCTGGAAACTGTCGCTGACAACGTCCCAGATCCTGCCTTCGTAAACCTTCCGGGAAGACAAAAGACGGCGCGGGCTCGGCTCATCCGAAACCTGCCGTGCAGCATTGGGGGTCTCAGACATACCGGGCATCGCGCCGTCCTTTGATTCAGTTGGAAATTACTTGGACACTGCTGCCGACGAGGGCTTGGGCGCAGCAGCCGGGGCATCGGCCTTTGCACTGGCCGCAGGCACGCCGTTGGCGGCCCGCTGATGCCCAAGGGCAGCTTCGATCAGGCCCGCGAACAGGGGGTGCGGGCGCGTGGGCCGGGAGCTGAGCTCGGGGTGCGCCTGCGTGGCCACGTAGTACGGGTGCACGTCGCGGGGAAGTTCCACGAACTCGACCAGCTTGCCATCGGGCGACGTTCCAGAGAACGACAGGCCCTTGGCGGCAATCTGATCGCGGTACTTGTTGTTGACCTCGTAGCGGTGGCGGTGCCGTTCGCTGACCTTTGTGGTGCCGTAGGTCTCGGCGACGACGGAGCCTTCGTCAAGCTTGGCTTCGTACAGGCCCAGGCGCATGGTGCCGCCGAGGTCGCCCTTGCCGTCGACGATGTCCAACTGCTCTTCCATCGTGGCGATGACGGGGTACTTGGAATCCGGCTCGAACTCGGACGAGGACGCTCCCTCGAGGCCGACCACGTTGCGGGCGTACTCGATCACCATGCACTGCAGGCCCAGGCACAGGCCCAGGACCGGGAGCTTGGTTTCGCGGGCGTACTTCAGGGCGCCGAGCTTGCCTTCGAGGCCGCGGATGCCGAAGCCGCCCGGAACGCAGATGGCGTCGACGCCGTTCAGGGACTGCACGGCACCCTCGCGGGTTTCGCATTCGTCCGAGGGGACCCAGCGGATCTTGACCTTGGTGTCGTTGGCGAAGCCGCCGGCCCGCAGGGCCTCCGTAACGGACAGGTAGGCGTCCGGCAGGTCGATGTACTTGCCCACGAGCGCGACCTCTACCTCGTGCTTCGGGTTGTGGACGGCGTCGAGCAGCTTGTCCCAGCTGGTCCAGTCCACATCCTTGAACGGCAGGTCCAGGGCGCGGACGATGTATGAATCCAGGCCCTGGGAGTGCAGGGTCTTCGGGATGTCGTAGATGCTCGGTGCGTCCGGGCAGCCGATCACGGCGTCGATGTCGACGTCGCACATGCGGCCGATCTTGTCGCGCATCGGCTGCGGGACTTCGCGGTCCGAACGGATCACGATTGCCTCCGGCTGGATGCCGATGGAGCGCAGCGCGGCAACGGAGTGCTGCGTCGGCTTGGTCTTCAGCTCCTGCGACGGGCCGATGTACGGCACGAGGGACACGTGCAGGAAGAAGACATTTCCGCGGCCGATGTCCTGGCGGACCTGTCGTGCGGACTCCAGGAACGGCTGGGACTCAATGTCGCCCACCGTGCCGCCGATTTCGGTGATGATGACGTCCGGGGCGTTCTTGCCCTCGGCGGGAAGCCGCATGCGCCGCTTGATCTCATCGGTGATGTGCGGGATGACCTGGACGGTGTCGCCGAGGTATTCGCCGCGGCGTTCCTTGGCGATGACGGTCGAGTAGACCTGGCCGGTTGTGACGTTGGCCGATCCTTCGAGGTTTTCATCGAGGAAGCGCTCATAGTGGCCGATGTCCAGGTCCGTTTCGGCGCCGTCGTCAGTGACGAAGACTTCGCCGTGCTGGAAGGGGTTCATCGTGCCCGGATCCACGTTCAGATAGGGATCGAGCTTTTGCATTGTTACAGACAGACCACGTGCCCGCAGAAGGTGGCCGAGGCTCGAAGCCGTCAGTCCCTTACCGAGCGAGGACGCTACACCACCGGTGACGAAGATGTGTTTGGTCGTCTTGGACGAGCCCGGAAACCGGGAATTTACACGAGAGTTTGATCGCTGCACCACGGGGTTTGAGCTTATCATCAATTCGGCCTTCCACGGGCTCCTTGGCGGGATCCCAATGTGATTGTTGTCCTAGCTGCGGTCCCGTCGGGAATCCTTGCGGAGGTCCCCGGCGGCCCGCCTAGATTTGCGGCAGGAGTTTGGCGTCGTCCAGCAGCTCCTGGGCGTGGGCCTGCGCTGATTCCGAGTCCTCCTGGCCCGCCAGCATGCGGGCCAGCTCGCGGACGCGTTCGGCCTCGTCCAGCAGCTGCACGTCGCTGGAGGTGAAGCCCGTGGCCGTAGCGCCGTCAGCGCCCCGCACGGAGGTCTTGGTGACCCTGATGTGCTGGTTCGCGAACGCGGCCACCTGCGGCAGGTGGGTCACCACGAGGACCTGAACGTGCTGGGCCAGCATCGCCAGCCGGCGCCCTATCTCGACGGCGGCACGGCCGCCCACGCCGGCGTCGACCTCGTCGAAGACGAACGTCGGGACGGGATCGACGGCGGCCAGCACCACTTCGATGGCGAGCATGACTCGGGAGAGTTCACCGCCCGAGGCGCCCTTGCCCAGCGGCCGGGCCGGCGCGCCGGAGTGCGGCTGCAGCAGGAACGAGATCTCATCGGCCCCGAACGGTCCCAGCTGGCCTGCGGGTTCCACGTTGATCACCAGGGTGGCGTCTGCCATGGCCAGCGCGGTCAGCTCTGCACTGACCCGTGCGGAGAGATCCTTGGCGGCCTTCGTGCGCGCTTTGCTGATCGCGGCGGCCTTCTTCCGGAGCTCGGCTTCGGCCCGGGCAACCTCGGCGTCCAGCGATTCGATCCGGGTGGAGTCGTCCTGCAGTTCCTCATGCCGGGCGCGGGCGGCCTCGGCCCAGACCAACACCTCGTCGATGCTTGGCGCGTACTTGCGCACCAGCTTGGCCAGCGCGGCCCGGCGGTCCTCGATCTCGGCGAGCCGTTCCGGGCCCTCCGTGTCCAGGGCGGCCTGGTAGCTGGCGAGTTCCGCGGCGATGTCGTTGAGCAGGAAGCCGACCTCGGCCAGGCGCGCCGCGGCGGACCCCAGCTCCTCGTCGTGTTCGGCAACGTGCTCCAGGGTGCGCTTGGCGGCATCCACCAGGGTGGTGGCGTCGGCTTCCTCGCCGAAGTCCTCGGCGATGAGCGCCTGGTGGGCGGTGCTGGCTGCGATCCGCAGTTCCTCGACGTTGGCCAGTTTCACGGCCTCGGCCTTGAGGGCATCGTCCTCCGCCGGCTGCGGGTCCACGGCGTCGATCTCGGCCAGGGCAGCCTGCAGCGACTCGGCCTCGCGGAGGCGTTCACGGGCGGCGCTGCGCAGGGCGTCCAGCTCGCCCTGGCTGGCGTGCCAGTGGGTGTAGAGGTCCTGGTAGGCGGCAAGCGTCCCCGCGAGGCCCTCGCCCGCGAATTTGTCCAGGGCGCCGCGTTGCGCCACCGGGCTCTTGAGCCGGATCTGGTCCGACTGCCCATGCACCACCACGAGGGTTTCGCCGATTTCGGCCAGCACCCCGACCGGCGCGGCGCGTCCGCCCAGGTAGGCACGGCTGCGGCCGTCGGCTCCGACGCTGCGGGCAAGCAGCAGTTCCACGCCGCCGTCGAACTCCTCAACCTCCGCGCCGGCCTCGCGGGACCGCGCGACGGCGGCGTGGCCGGCGTCGAGCTTCAACACCGCCTCCGCGGAAGCGCTCTTCGCACCGCTGCGGACGGCACCGGCGTCGGACCTGGCACCCAGAAGCAGGCCGACGGCGGTGACCACCATGGTCTTGCCGGCACCGGTTTCACCGGTCACCACGCTGAGGCCCGGGCCCAGCGGCAGGATGGCGTCGGTGATGACGCCGAGATCGCGGATACGCAGTTCTTCAAGCATGGTTCACTTCGCAGTCGAGGGATCGGGGGTGTCACCGGGATCCGTGTGGCCCGGCAAGGGCAGCGGCGGCATGGGACGGGGCGTGCGAATTATCGGGATGGGTCCGGTGTGGATGACCTCGGCCTGCGGCATGGGGCCGCGCCAGCCCTGGATCGGGAGCTCGAATTTGCGCACCAGCCTGCCTGAGAAGGGGGTCTGGTGCGTCCTGGCCAGCCGCACGGGCGTCGCGGAGCGGGTCACTTCGACGCGCGCGCCGGGCGGCAGATCCACCGAGCGGCGGCCGTCGCACCAGAGGACGCCCTGGGCATCGGTCCGGTTCAGGATCTCGACCGCAAGCCTGGACCGGGGCGAGACCACGAGCGGCTTCGCGAAGAGGGCATGGGCACTGATCGGCACGATCAGCAGGGCCTCGACCTCGGGCCACACCACAGGACCGCCGGCGGAAAACGCGTAGGCCGTGGAGCCTGTGGGCGTGGCCAGGACTACGCCGTCGCACCCGAATGAGGTCAGGGGGCGTTCGTCGACTTCCGTGACCACCTCCAGCATCCGTTCCCGGTTGCCCTTTTCGATCGCGGCCTCGTTGAGGGCCCACGTGTGCCAGATCTTCTGACCGCGGACCCAGACCTGGACGTCGATCGTCATGCGCTCCTCCACCGTGTAGTCACGGCTGGCGATCCACTCGACGGTCTGGGCGAGGTCGGCCCGCTCGCTCTCTGCCAGGAACCCCACGTGGCCGAGGTTGACCCCGAGCAGCGGCACGTCGACTTCGCGGACGAGCTCGGCAGCGCGGAGGATGGTGCCGTCCCCGCCCAGCACCATGACGAGTTCTACCTCGGGCAGCTTCACGTGGTCGTGAAGGACCTCGACGGGGTGGTCGAGCCGGCCGAAGAAGCGGACCATGTCCCCGAGCTCGTTCTCCTGCAGCACAGGGACCAGCCCGGATTCATGCAACAGGGCGCACGCTTCCCAGGCAGCCTTGAGGGACTCCTCGCGCCCTGTGTGGGCAAGGATGAGGACACGCCTGCTCATCGGGTTCCGCCTTCTGGTGGTACTAGTGGTTCGGCCAGATTGTTCCGAGCAACGCAGCAACGGCTGCGTCCCGCTCCTCGATCTTAGGCGGGACTTCCGACATCGCGCGTTTTATCCACAGGAAGTATTCGACATTGCCGTCCTGGCCCGGCAGCGGGCTTTGGGCCAGGCCGGACAAGACCAGGCCCGCATCCACGGCGGCGGCAGCCACCTTGCCCACGGCGAGCCGGCGTTCCCGTTCCGAGGTGACCACGCCGGTCCGGCCCAGCCGGTCCTTGCCGATCTCGAATTGTGGTTTGACCATGAGGACGAGGTCGCCGCCGGGCTCGGTGCAGGCCGCCAGCGGCGCCACCACGAGTGTCAGCGAGATGAAGGACAGATCCGCCACCGTCAACGCAGACTGGCCGCCGATTTCCCCGGGCGTCATGTACCGCACGTTGAGGCCTTCGTGCACGGCAACGCGGGAGTCATTCCGGATTTCCGGCACCATTTGGCCGTGCCCTACGTCCACGGCCACCACGTGGGCGGCTCCGCGCCGAAGCAGCACATCCGTGAACCCGCCGGTCGAGGCACCGGCGTCGAGGCACCGTTTGCCCGCGACGTCGACGGCGGGAAAGGCATCCAGCGCCCCGGCCAGCTTGTGCCCGGCGCGGCTGACGTAGCCGTCCTCAGCGGAGGCCATGACATCCAGCGCGGCATCGTCCGGGACCTGCAGTGACGCCTTGGCGAGGACCTCGCCTCCGGAGCTCACCTTGCCCTCGGAAATCAGCCGGGCGGCATGCGTCCGGGACCTGGCGAGCCCCCGGCTGACGAGCGCCTGGTCTAGCCGACTCACGATCCCCCGTCCCCCGCGGCATGGATACGGCGCGCCACGCCGGCGTGGGAAGCCACGTCTTCGTTCAGGGCCTCCAGCAGGGCATCATGCATGTCGGCATAGACTTCCCCGTGCCCGGAAACGGGCGTTTGCCGCACGGCCGCAAGCCGGTCCAGCACAGCGCTGACGGCCGCGTCCTGGACGTGTGCCTGCTGTTCTGGTGCCTGCTGTTCTGATGCCGCGTCCCCGGACGGTTCCGCCGGGAGCTGCCGCGAAGGCAGATCCGGCCACGCGACGTCGGCCGCGGGGCTAGGCGCCTCCGCCTCCGCCACAGCTGGCGGCTGGATTGGGGCCTGGTTTAGCTGCTGGTTCGGCTCGGTCATGTCTCCAGCCTAGTGATCGAGCCACTCGAGGGCCGGAGCCAGTGCGCTGGTGGTCTCGGGGTTCGCTGCCCACCAGGCCGAGCAGGCGGCACGCCATGAATCGAGGTCGGCGGGGTCCCCGCTGATGTGGACGGACTGGCCCCGTACGATCGCCGAGGCCGTGCCGCTGCGGAACCGCCCGGCGTCGTGCTCCACGGCCGGGTATGGCGCGTACAGGCCGGTCAGGTCATTGATGAGGAAATCGGGGCGTTCCATGGACTTCGCGGCGAGGATTGATTCCCTGGTGTCCACGCCTGTCAGCACAGCCACCGTGGCGAAGCCGGCGTTGTTGCCGCCGAGGATGTCGGTGTCCAGTCGGTCACCGACGACGAGCGGCCGGTCCGCGGCCAGCCGCTTGGCGGCGGTGTGGAACAGCGGCGCCTCGGGTTTGCCCGCCACGATCGGGCTCTTGCCGGTCGCGGCGGCCACGGCTGCCACGAGCGTCCCGTTACCGGGGGCAATTCCGCGCGCCTGAGGTATGGACCAGTCAGTGTTGGTCGCCACCCAGAGGGCGCCGCCGGCGACGACGTACGACGCCTCGGCGAGGTCCTTCCATCCGATGTCCGGGCTAAAGCCCTGCACGACGGCGACGGGGTCATCCTCCGCGCCGCGGACGGGAACCAGACCGACCAGCTCAATTTCCTGGGCCAGTGCGGCACTGCCCGTGATCAGCACGTGGGCCCCGGCCGGCAGCAGCGAGGCCAGCAGCGCTGCCGCCGCCTGCGAGGAACTCACCACTTGGTGGTCCTCGGCGGGGGCGCCGAGATCGCGAAGGTGTTGCGCTACCTGCGCCGGAGAACGGGATGCGTTGTTGGTGACGTAGCCCAGGCCGACGCCTACACCGGCGAGCCGGCGCAGCGACTCGACGGCCCCGGGGATGGCATGGGGGCCGGCATAGACAACGCCGTCGAGGTCGGCGAGCAGGGCATCAAAGGTGGAGATCAGCGCAGTATCCGTCATGCGGTTAGTCCTCCACACGTTCACGCTGGGCAGGCTCTGAGTCGTCGACGAGTTCCTGATCCGCTTCAGCGTTCCGTTCCCCGTCGGCGTCATCTTCAGCTTCGGTGTCGGCTTCGGTGTCGGCTTCAGCTTCGGTGTCGGCTTCGGTGTCGGCTTCGGTGTCGGCTTCGGTGTCGGCTTCGGTGTCGGCTTCATCGAGCACGTCGGCTTCGACCGAATCCTGGTCGGACTCGGCGTCGTCGGACTCGAAGTAGTCGGCTTCGGCGTCGTCGCTGCTGTCGTCAATGGCATTGTCGTCGATGGAACTGTTGTCGCTCGCGCTGCCGTCGATCGCGTTCAGGCCGGCCGCTCCGGCTGCGGTGCCGGTGGCTTCTGCCGCGACAGCAGCGCCGGCGGCACGCGGCGCGCGCTCTTCGGTTCCGCCGTGCATGTCGGCATTCTCCTGCTCGCGGAGCCTGCGCTGCCGGTTCTCCTCGCGGGCCTCTTCTTCCTCGTCCCAGCCGAGATCGATGATGTCAGGGTCTTCGTCAGCCCCGAGTCCGAGTGCGTTTTCGGCCACGACGGCCTGCCGCTGCCACTTGTCGGCCTCGGCAGCGCGGCCGGCAGCCGTCAGTGCGTCAGCGTAGGCGCGGAACAGTCGCGGGCTGTAGGAAAAGGCGCGGTTGATGTCCAGCAGCGGAATTTCCAGTTCGGAAACCGCGGCGTCGAACTGCCCGAGGTCCGTGCGGGCCCCGGCTGCCACGATAGCCAGCTCCACCTTGCCGGGGGCGTCCAGATCCTTGGCTTCGTCGGACCGGGCCATGTCCAGGGCGCGGTCCGGGCGGCCAAGGCCCCGCTCGCAGTCGGCCATGACCGGCAGGTGCATGTTGGAGCCGCTGATCCGTCGGTAGGTGCGGAATTCCCGGAGGGCTTCACCATAGTGGCCGGCCGCATAGGCGGTCAGGCCGACAGCTTCGCGGACGGACGCAAGGCGTCCGCCGCGGCGGCTGGCTGCCAGGGCATGCTGGAAGGCAAGCTCAGGTTCTTCGTCCAGAAGCCGTCCCGCCATGACGAGGTGGCGGGCCACCCATTCGGCGCTGGTGCCTTCGAGGGTCTTGATCTGGTGCTGGGTGGCACGGTCAAGTTCCTTGCCCGTGACGTCCTCGTCGATCTGGGGTGAACGTTCCCGGTCGGGACGGTTGGCGCTGCGGAGATCGCGGGCATTGGGCACGCGTACCGGACGGTCTTCCGGACGGTCCCGCCCGTACTGGCGCGGGCCTGAGTCGCCACGGTCGAAGCTCCGTGCCGGACGGTCCTCGCGGTTGCCGAACGGCTTGCGGTTGTCGCCGCTGCCATAAGGCTTGCGGTCACGGTCACGGTCGCCGCCGCCGAAGCTGCGCTGTCCCCCGCCTTCACGCGGAGCACGATCACCGTACGGCTTGCGGTCACGATCGCCACCGCCGCTATACGGCTTTCGGTCGCCATAGGTCGGGCGGCTATCGCCACCAAAGCTGCGCTGTCCCCCACCCTCATGCGGAGCACGATCACCATACGGCTTGCGGTCACGATCTCCACCGCCGCTATACGGCTTACGGTCGCCATAGGACGGGCGGCTATCGCCACCGCTGTACGGCTTGCGGTCGCCATAGGTCGGGCGGCTATCGCCGCCGAAGCTGCGCTGTCCCCCGCCTTCACGCGGAGCACGATCGCCGTACGGCTTGCGGTCACGATCGCCACCGCCGCTATACGGCTTACGGTCACCATAGGACGGGCGGCTATCGCCACCAAAGCTGCGCTGTCCCCCACCCTCACGCGGAGCACGATCACCATACGGCTTACGCTCACCGCCGGAATACGGCTTACGTTCGCTACCGCCGAACCCACGCTGATCCCCGCCCTCACGCGGAGTCCGCTCACCATACGGCTTACGGTCGCCATAGGACGGGCGGCTATCGCCACCGAAGCTGCGCTGTCCCCCACCCTCACGCGGAGCACGATCACCATACGGCTTACGCTCACCGCCGGAATACGGCTTACGCTCACTACCGCCGAACCCACGCTGATCCCCGCCCTCACGCGGAGCACGCTCACCATACGGCTTACGGTCACGGTCTTCCCTGGAACGGAACCCGCGAGGATCGCCGCCCGAGTTGCTCGTGCCGCGGAAAGGGGCTCCACCGGAACTGCGTCCGCCAGAGTTGTCGTGGGCCTTGCCGCCACGGTTGCCATCATTGTGCTCAGCCATGCTGGAATCCTCCTGTTGCGAGCTGACCACTGGCGCAATCGCAGCCGCTCTGTTCCGTGTTTCGTCTCCTACGCAACCCGAAATCAAGCGCTTCGAAGTCCGTACATCTCCCCCAATTCTAGGCGAGCAACCCGCCACCGGCTAACGGCAACCCCCAAGAGGGCACGTCGGTGGCGAGGCTCACAACGCCTCAGCAGCAGGGGCTCATGGGGCCGTTCAGGAACCAGGCTGAACGAGGCTCCCCCGGGATGGTGCGGGACGTGAGGGAACATGTCCAACTAGGTAGCAGCCGGGGGTAGAAAGGTAGCTAAATGGCTCTTCCTACCTGAGGTGGGGATGGGACAGTCCGCCGCCGATGAGCAGCATGCGTAGTCGGTAGTGCTTCCGGTTGCGGAAGCCGCGGGCAACGCGGCGGTGGAGTTCGATGAGGCCGTTGATCGCTTCGGTGCCGCCGGACCGGTCGACTGGGGCGACCTCGCTGGTGGCGCAGGCTACTTCGACCAGGCCCACTTCGGCCACGAGTTCCGGGCGTTCACCGGGCTCATGCCGACCCGGTACGTCGAAGTCTGGCGGCGATTCCTGCGCGAACATCCCGGCCACGCGCTGGACGGCTGGCCGCTGCCGGCCGACTAATTTCCTACTAGAGCGACAGCTCACGACACGCTAATGTGGGGGCACCCCAAAGCAGAGGAGAGCCCCGTGGGCAAGGTGGTCATGTACAGCTCGGTGTCGGTGGACGGCTTCGTCGCGGACGAGAATGACCAGCCCGGACTGCTGTTCGACTGGTTGTCCAACGGTGACGTCCCGTTGGACGAGAGCGGCGAGGTGAAGGTGTCTCAGACGTCCTACGACTACACCCGGCCGTACTGGGACCAGATCGGGGCGACAATCGTCGGCCGCCACGTCTTCGACATGACGGACGGCTGGGACGGGAAGCCTCCGAGCGGGATCGACCACGTGGTCGTCGTGACGCACCGGCCGCAGCCCGAGGGCTGGGACCCCGAGGCGCCGTTTCACTTCGTCGACGGCGTCGAGGCAGCCATGGCCAAGGCGCAAGAGCTTGCGGGTGACCGCATCGTCGAGGTCGCCGCTGGTGACGTCGGTGGCCAGATGCTTGCCGCGGGCCTGGTCGACGAGGTGCGCATGGACGTCGTACCCATCGTGTTCGGGTCCGGCAAGCGCTACTTCGGGTCGGTCCACGCACAGCACCTGTTGGAGGATCCCGACGTGGTGATTCAGGGCAACCGGGTGCTTCACCTGCGCTATCGGGTGCGCCGTTGACCGATCTGAGCGGGTACGCGAAGAAGTCTACTGCGAACGGTGACACAAGATCGGGCCTCCGGCTGCGGTTGCGCGTCGCTGCCCCGGGACCGACGCGCCAGCCAACATCCAGCCAGCGGTTACACCCTCAACTGTGAAGAGCCCGGGTCGGTCAGCGCAGGCGTTCCCGCTGCGCTGAGCGAGGTGATCACGCTGGGCCGAACGCTGAAGAAGCGCGCCGTCGACGTGCTGGCCTACTTCGACCGACCCGGCACCAGCAACGGCCCAACCGAGGCGATCAACGGACGACTCGAACACCTCCGCGGCTCCGCCCTCGGGTTCCGCAACCTCACCAACTACATCGCCAGATCGCTACTCGAGACCGGCGGCTTCAGGCCGCTGCTACATCCTGGATTGTGAAGAGCCCGGAAACCTAGGACCCTCCCTCACGTATCGCGGGACCTGTCCAGCCCCTCCCGCACGTCTTGGGTGTTCGACAGCGGCGCCGGGTCCCGGGTGCCTGCCGGCCCGTGCGGCAGCAGGCGAGGGAGCGTCCGGCAGGAGAAGCTGCAGGAAGACGTGAACGAGGCTCCCCCGGGATGGTGCGGGACGTGAGGGAGCAGGTCCAACTAGGTAGCAGCCGGGGTAGAAAGGTAGCTTAAATGCGGGAGGACCCCCAACCTGTGGTTGGGGGTCCTCGACCGTGAATGGTGTTCCGGCGGTGACCTACTCTCCCACACCCTCCCGGGTGCAGTACCATCGGCGCTGTGGGTCTTAGCTTCCGGGTTCGGGATGGGACCGGGCGTTTCCCCCACGCTATGACCGCCGTAACCCTGTGTCCGCACCCGCCGGCGTGGCGTGGGGGTGGGAAATCTGGTGGTTACAACATCTGTGGTGTTGTTATTTTGTTGTCGGTTCCTGTGCAACAGTGCCGTCGGTGACGGGTTTGTTGTTTGGGAACCACATAGTGGACGCAAGCAGTCTTGTTTCTTTGTACCCTTCCCGGGGTGTGAACGTCTTTTGAATCCGTTCACGGGATGGGTGTGTGGTGTAAGTTATCGGCCTAT
>NZ_CAKKMF010000007.1 GCF_918697925.1 Arthrobacter sp. Bi26 | reverse complement strand
AACACCTCCGAAGGCGTCGGGAGGACCCCGCGGATCAGCCCCGGGTCCTCAAGGGAATCTGATACATCCCGTCCTGACATCTCCGGAGGTGTTTGTGAAGGACAGACTCAACTCATATCAGCTGTACTGTCCCGGCACGGGCGCGGGCACGGGGAGTTTGCGCGCCACCGGGGAGAGCAGGAAGCTCACGATCAGCATCACCATGACGGCAAGCAGGGAGTGGAGAATGCCGACGTGCTCGGCCAGCAGGCCCAGCAGCGGCGGCCCGCACAGGAAGGCTCCGTAGCCGATCGTGGACACCACGGACACCCGGGCAGCGGCCTTGACGGGATCGTCGGCCGCGGCGGACATGCCCACCGGGAAACCGAGCGAGGCTCCGAGTCCCCAGATGGCCAAGGCCACGTAGGCCAGCCACGGCGCCGGGGCGAAGACGAACAAGCCGAGGCCCAGCACCGCGAGCGCGGCGCACCAGCGCATCACCGGGACCCGGCCGAAGCGGTCAAGGACCAGGGTGCCGGCGAAGCGGCCGATGGTCATGAAGGTGACGAACAGCCCGTAGCCTGCGGCTCCGGCGGCGTCGGTCTGGCCGTGGCCGTCTGACAATGCCAGGGCCACCCAGTCCCCCGCCGCCCCTTCGGCGAGGGCCAGCCCAAGGACCAGCACGCCCAGGAGCAGAGTGCGCCGGTCACGCCAGGCCTGCGCGATCTGGCGTTTGTTGTCCAGCGGCTGCTCCGGGACGGCGTCCGTCTGCCGGACGATCGGGATGGGCCCGGTGGAGGGATCCTCGAACGTATCTGTCCCGGATACCTTGAAGGGGCGCTCCCCCTCGACCGGCGTGATGTCCGCCCGGAACCACGCCGCAGCGGTGGTCACCGAGCCGGCCACCAGCAGGCCCACCGCGGCCAGGTGCCAGAAGACGGGGATCCCGGCGGCGGCTGCCCAGGCACCCAGCCCGGCTCCAGCCACCGTGCCCAGGCTGAAGGAGCCGTGCAGCCGGGGCATGATGTGCCGCCGGACCGCGCGTTCCACCGCGGCGCCTTCGACGTTCGACGCGGTGTTCCAGCTGGCGGTGCCCAGCCCGATGATCGCCAGTCCGGCGGCGACCGCCACCGGACTGGCGAGCACGGAGGTGCCGAAGCCTGCCAGCATCAGCCCGAAGCCCACCATGATGCTGCCGATCCGGATGGTGAGCTTGGAGCCGAGGCGAAGGACAATCAGGCCCGATGCGGACACGGACAGGAAGGACCCCGCCGTCATGCAGAGCAGGAGCAGCCCGACGGTGCCCGGAGTCAGGTCCAGGCCGTCGCGGATGGCCGGCAGCCGGGACACCCACGTGGAAAACGCGATTCCGCTCGCTCCGTAGGCCACCACCACAGCGTTGCGCCAGTGCGTGATCTCGGCGGCCGGGACGAAGACATCCTTGGTCACAGCAGTCCGATTCACTGCAATGCCATGGGCTAGGCCAGCCTGACTACGGCCTGGGCCTTGACGAGGACCTTTTGGGCGGACGAGAGGACCGTGAGGTCGACGCGGGCGGTGCCGGCGTCGGCGTCGAGCGCTCCGATGGCCCCGCTGACCTCGATCACGGCACCGGCCTCCGGCGTCCCCGTGGTGTCGGCGACCGGCACCGGCTTGGTGAAGCGGGTCTGGAAGTCGACGACGGCGGCGGGGTCGCCGGCCCAGTCAGTGACGAGCTGGACAGCGGCGCCCATGGTAAACATGCCGTGGGCGATCACGCCGGGCAGGCCGACGCCCGTGGCGAAAGCCTCGTTCCAGTGGATCGGATTGAAGTCACCGGAGGCGCCTGCGTACTTGACGAGATCGGTACGGGTGACGGTAATGCTGCGGCTGCCGATGTCCTGGCCGACGGTGAGTTCTGCGATGTTGACGCTCATGGCTACTGTCCCTCTCCGCGGACCAGGATGGACGAGGTGGTGGTGGCGACCGGCTCGCGGACGCCGGCGGCATCGGCGGCATCGCCGGGGGCCAGGGCGAAGATTTCCGAGCGGGTGGTGATCATGGCTCCGCCGCCCATGGCGCGGACGCCGTCGACGTGCAGTTCGGCGACCAGCCGGTCGCCTGCGATGATCGGGCGGTGGTGGGTGAACCGCTGGTCGGCGTGGACCACGCGGGAGAAGTCGATCCCGGAATCCGGGTCCTCGATCAGCTGCGCGTCAGCGCGCTGCGCGACGATGATGGCGAAGGTCGGCGGCGCCACGAGGTCGCTGTGCCCCAGGGCCTTGGCGGCATCGACGTCGAAGTGGGCCGCGTGCGTGGCCTTGACCGCGCGCGCGAACTCGCGGATCTTCTCGCGGCCGACGTCATACACCTCTGCGGCAGGGTAGCTGCGGCCCTGCAGGTCCGGATTGATAGTCATGGTTCCAGCCTATCGCCACGCCCGGGACCGTCCGGCTTCGTGACAGGGTGCGCACCGGGATCGGACGGGCATTGACGGGAGGGTATTGACTCGCGCGATATGATGAAAACATCAATCCATCAATCCAGACAGCGGCGCTGTCCCGCCGGGCCGCGCCGCGAACGGATGCGAGAAGGTGTCCTCCTGCCATGATCTCCGCCGCGCAGACCCCGTTGTACGAAATCAAGGCCAACCTGTTCAAGGCCCTGGCCCACCCGGCCCGCATCCGGATCCTCGAGCTTCTGGCCGCGGCACCGGACACTGCGGCGCCGGTCAGTTACCTGCTCGCCGAGACGGGACTGGAGCCCTCGCATCTGTCCCAGCATCTGGGGACGCTGCGCCGGCACGGCGTGGTGACGTCTGTCCGGACGGCGAATGTGGTGACCTACCGGCTGGCTCATCCTAAGATCAAGGAGCTTCTCGCGATCGCCCGGGTCTTCCTGCTGGACACCCTGGCCGGTTCCACCGAACAGCTCCGGATAGCTCAGGAGCTGCCGGCAGGCCACCTCGACAGCACTGGCCACCTCGACGACACTGGCCATCTCGACAACACAGCGCCGTGAGCGCGGACGCGGCATCAAGTCCGGTCGGGACACCCGACACGCTCCGGAGACGCCTTACCCGGTTTGTGCCCTCCCGGCGCGACTACGGGCTCTTGCGGTCCGCCTGGAAGACGGACCTGTTCGCCGGAATCACAGTAGGCATTGTGGCCCTCCCCCTGGCCCTGGCCTTCGGGGTGAGCTCCGGCGTCGGGGCGGAGGCCGGACTCATCACCGCGGTGGTGGCCGGACTGGTCGCCGCCGTCATGGGCGGATCCAACGTCCAGGTCTCCGGCCCCACCGGCGCCATGGTGGTGGTCCTGGCCCCGGTGGTCGCCGCCCACGGCGTCGGCAGCGTCGCGCTGGTCTCGGTGCTGGCCGGACTGCTCGTCATGGTCCTGGGAGTGAGCGGACTGGGCCGCGCCGTCGCGTTCATCCCCTGGCCGGTCGTGGAGGGTTTCACGCTCGGCATCGCCGCCATCATCTTCCTCCAGCAGGTGCCCCTGGCCACGGGCACCGCGGGAACGCCCGGCCACAACACCCTCCTGGCGGCCATCGAGAGTGCGTCACAGGCAACCATGCCAACCGTGCTGCAGACGCTCGCTGTGGTGGCGGGCGTCGCGGCCCTGATGTACCTGCTGCCCAGGCTCAACAAGTCCCTGCCTGCGAGCCTGATCGCGGTATTGCTCACCACCGTGGCGGCAGAGCTGCTGGCGCTGGACATACCCCGGATCGGCGCACTTCCGCACTCCCTGCCGGCGCCCTCCATGCCCTCTGTGGATCCGGCCGCACTGGGCGGCCTGCTGATGCCTGCCGTCTCCATCGCGACGCTCGCCGCCATTGAATCTTTGCTCTCGGCCCGGGTGGCCGCCGGCATGGTGGGGCCGGACGGCCGTCCGTCCGGCCCATACAGCCCGGACCGGGAACTCACCGGGCAGGGGCTGGCCTCGATCGCCGCCGGATTCTTCGGCGGCATGCCCGCCACGGGCGCGATCGCCCGGACGGCCGTGAACGTCCGTTCCGGCGCCAAGACCAGGCTCTCCGCGGTAGTGCACGCCCTGGTGCTGCTGGCCATCATCTATTTGGCGGCCGGACTCGTCGGACGGATCCCGCTGGCGGCGCTGGCCGGCATCCTCATGGTCACGGCCACACGCATGGTCTCGCGGCACACGGTAACGGCGATCCTCCGGTCCACCCGCGCCGACGCGGCGGTGTTCGTGATCACGGCCCTCATCACCGTCGCCTTCGACCTCATTGTGGCAATCCAGATCGGACTCGCCGCGGCAGCCGTGTTCACGCTGCGGGCATTCGCGTCCCTGAGCGGAGTCCGGCGCGAGGACATCCCCGGGCCGACGGTTCCGGGAGACGAGCACATCGCCATTTTCCGGCTGGACGGGGCCATGTTCTTCGGCGCCGCGGAACGGGTCCTGCAGGAGATCAGCCAGGTCAAGGACGTCCAGGTGGCCATCATCCGGCTGTCGCAGCTGCGGATGCTGGACGCCACGGGTGCCCATGCGCTCGTCGAGGTGATTTCGGCGCTGGAGCTGCGCGGCGTCACGGTCCTGCTGAAGGGTGTCCAGCCGCAGCATCTGGAGCTCGTGACCAATGTGGGGGTCATCCGCTCACTGCGGCATCACAAGCACCTGTTCACGTCCCTTCCGGACGCTGTGGAGCATGCCCGGAGCCATGTGGTGCGGAACGCGGCTGCTAGCGTTTGAGGTTCTTCCGGATTGCCTGGCCGCGGACCACGAGCCCGGCAATGTGCAGGATCAGGCCCAGCCCAATCACCGCCAGCGAGGCGAGGGCAAGGGCCTGGTTGCCGGTGCTGTTGCCGACCACACTGAGGGTGATGCCGAGGGCGATCAGGCCCATGGCACTGAAGACGAGCACCTTGTAGGCGGTTGACGCGGTGGCCCAGAATTCGTTCAGCACCGTGCCAGTCTACCGGGGCGCGCCGGCGCCGCCGCGATCCGCAAAATTCCTGGCGACACTCAGAATGCCTGGCGACGCGGGAATACGGGCGCGTCCGGTAATTTGCGCGTCGCGGGGCAATTTCAGCGTCAGAACAATGTTTCCTGCACGGCCGGGACGTCCGAGCCGTGGTCCCCGAGTTCGATCATCCGGGCCTTGAGCTGCCCCAGGTTCACCACGAATTCCAGTTCGCTGCCATCCAGCGCCGCCAGCGCAATGCTGCCGCTCAGCGAATCGACCCGGAACCCGTGCGTTCCGGTCCCCAGGTCGTGGGGGTAGGCATGCCGGGCGGCCGGGGCGCAGGCGTTGGCAGAGAGCTCCGGCCGGACCCACCGCTCATCCACCACTTCAAAGCCCTCCCCGCCGGCACCGGCGAGCAATGTCCGGACCACCCCTGCCAGCCGCCCGTTCACGGCATCGAGTTCGACGGCGGCTGCCGGTGCCACGAGCGCAGCCGCTTTGGCGGCGGCGCGGACCTGCTGCGGCAGCCCGGCGTCGCGCGTGATCATGTCCTCAAGGATGCGTACCACGCGGCCGTCCCCGGCTCGGGCGACGTACCGGGCGACCACAGCGCCCTGCTCGGCGAGCCGGTTCCATTTGCGCGGGTGGGACGCGGTGCCGACCTTGCTGGCCCCGTTGGCGAAGGTGGCGACGTAGAGCCAGTGCGGCTGCATCAGGTACGCGCGCAGGCCCGGCGGGACCCTGCCGCCGCGGTGGAAGTCGTGGATAAGCCGGGAGTCGTCCAGCACGAAGCACAGTTCGCACTGGCTGCCCTTGGTGGCGGCAGCCCGGGCGGGGCAGAGGACGTGGTCCCGGTCCGCCGGGCCGTGGACCACGTGTCGCCCGAGGCAGTGCTTCCCGTTGGCGGCGAGCCGGAAACCGAGCCGGGTGCCGGCGTCGAGCGCCAGTTCGGTGAGGGTGCCGTCAGGGTCCTGCAGGCGCATCACCGGGAGCCCTCCGCCGGGCTGTCCAGGTCCGGGCGCGGGAACCGGCGCCGGACCATCCCAAAAGACCCCGTGAACCAGATAGCGGGTATCGGTCACGGGGGCTCCTTGAGTGGTGTGGGGCTACAGAGCCGGCTGCACGCCAAAGGCTACCGCGAGCTTCATGATCTTCTCGGCGCGGCCCAGGCGCGGCAGGTCGGAGCCGTCGCGGATGACGCGGCCGCTGGCCTCGAAGTCGGCCATGAAGTCCGTGGCCCACGCGACGTCGGACGGCGTGGGGCTGATGACCTCGTTGATGACCGGCGTCTGGTCGATCGCGAGGCAGAGCTTCCCGGTCATCCCCATCATCACGGTGATGCCGGTCTGTTCGCGCAGGATCGGGTGATTCGTGCCGACGGTGGGGCCGTCGATGGGGCCGGGCAGGTTGCCGACGCGGCTGGCCACCACCAGCTTGGCGCGGGGGTAGGCCATGGCTTCGGCGGTGGCCGCCATGCCGGTGTCGCGGCGGAAGTCGCCCGAGCCGAAGGCCAGGCGGAAGGCGCCCTGGGCCTTCGCGATGTTGTTGGCTTCCTCGATGCCGACGGCGGACTCGACCAGGGGGATGACCGGGGTCTTGCCGTCCATCCGGTGGAAGCTCTCCGTGACCTGGTCGGCCGATTCGGTTTTGGCCAGCATGATGCCCAGCAGGCCGGGAGTGCCGCGCAGCCCGGCAAGGTCGTCGGCCCAGAACGGGCTGGTGGCGTCGTTGATCCGGACCCACGCGCTGCCGCCGGCGGTCAGCCAGTTCACGACGTTGGCGCGGGCGATGTCCTTCTGGGAGGGGTCCACCGCGTCTTCGATGTCGAGGATGATGGCATCGGCCCGGGAGACGGCGGACTGGTCGAAGAGATCGGTCTTCATCGCGTTCACCAGCAGCCAGGAGCGGGCGATGTCGGCCGGGATGTTGCGCTGGGGCCGAAGTGATTCGGCGGTGGTGGTAGAAGTCATGCATCTACGCTAGCCGCCCGGGGGCACTTGCCGCTAAGCGATCCGGCCCTCAGGGGCGACCATTACGACCAAAATCATGTCCCTGCCCAACCAGCTGGCAGCAGAAGCCGTTTTCAGGACTCCAAACGGCCTCGCCTGCCAGCTAGTCGGGGTGGGTTACGGCGGGACTGGCTAGGGGATGTTGCTTCCCCTGGCCGCGATCCAGAGGCCGTACCACTCGGCGCGGGTCATCGCCTCGGCGGCCTCGGCGGCACCGGCGCAGGCGAGGATCCTGTCCGGGTTGGCGGTGCCGATCACGGGCGCAATCCCGGCTGGGTGCTTCATGAGCCAGCCCAGCACGATCGCCTCCCCCGTGGTCCCCTTCGCGGCGGCCAGGGCGGCCACACGGGCGCTGGTGGCCTCCTCTGCCGGCGTCGGCACGGCCGCCGGCGCACCGGTGTACAGGCCGCGGGCCAGCGACCCGTATGCCTGCAGCCGGATGCCGTTCCGGACGCAATGCTCCACGGTGCCGTGCGGGAAGCTGTAGTCCGTGCCCTCAGCGTGGTTGACCAGCACCGTGCTTTCGAGCCAGGCCCGCTTCAGCAGGCTCATTTCGAGCTGGTTGCCCACCACGGGCACCTCGAGCCGGTCCTGCAGCATCTCGATCTGCGGGCCCGACATGTTGGACACGCCCACTGCCCGCACTTTGCCCTCGGCCATGAGCTGCCCGACGGCGGATGCCACCTCCGCCGGATCCATCAGGGGATCGGGGCGGTGCAGCATGAGCACGTCGACGTAGTCCGTGCGGAGCCGGGCCAGGCTTTCGTTGACCCGCGCCAGGATGCCGTCCCGGCTGAGGTCGTAGTAGGCCTCCAGGCCCTGCTCGCCCAGCCGGATGCCGCATTTGGTCTGCAGCCGGATCTTCTCCCGCAGCCCGGGGGTCCGGGCCAGGACCTCGCCGAAGACGGCTTCGGCTTTGCCCTTGGTGTAGATGTCCGCGTGGTCAAAGAGCGTGATGCCCGCGCTCATGGCGGCGTCGACGGCGGCGGCCGCCTCGTCCACGTGCGCGGACGAGTACGGTTCCGCCGACCAGTTCCCGCCCAGGCCCATGCAGCCGTAGACGAGTTCCTGGGGAAGGTTCCCGTCGAGGGCGGCCGCGCCGGACGAATCCTTCGGTGCGGGCCTCACCGCAGCCAGACGGTGGTGTTGGCCGGCAGCTGTCCATCTTCCAGCGGGCCGCTGCTGACCAGCACCTCGCCGGCAGGCAGGTCAACCGGTGCGTCGCCGAAGTTGGTCACCGTCTGCCAGCCGCCGGGACGGCTGAAGCGCAGGACGTCGGCGCTGCCGGCTTCCTGCCATTGCAGTTCCTCCGAGGTCTGCAGTTCGCGGCGCAGCTTCAGGGCCTTGCGGTAGAGCTCGAGGGTGGAGCCTTCCACGCCGTCCTGGGCTGCCACGGCGTAGCGGCCGAACCAGGCCGGCTGGGGCAGGTGCGCCCCGCCGGCGCCGAAGCCGAACGAAGTGCCCTCCGGAGCCCACGGCAGCGGCACGCGGCAGCCGTCGCGGCCGATCTCTACGCCCTTGTTCCGGAAAAAGGTGGGGTCCTGGCGCTCGGCGTCGGGGATCTCGGTGACTTCCTGCAGGCCCAATTCCTCGCCCTGGTACAGGTAGGCCGAACCCGGCAGGGCCAGCATCAGCAAGGTGGCGGCGCGGGCCCGGCGCAGGCCGAGTTCGACGTCGAGCTCTTCGACAGGGGCGCCGGCCAGCAGCCAGCCCTTGCCGTCCTGGCCCTGGGCGTGCTTGCCGCCGCCCTGGGGCAGGCCGTAGCGGGTGGCGTGGCGGACGACGTCGTGGTTGGAGAAGACCCAGGTGGAGGAGGCCCCGGATTCCGTGGCCTCGGCGAGGTTCCGGGCGATGATTTCGCGGAACTCGCCGGCGTCGAAGTCGGCCTGCAGGAGGTCGAAGTTGAACGCCTGGCCCAGGCCCTCCGGGCTGGCGTAGCGGGCGCGGCGGGTGGCGTGCACCCAGGCCTCGGCGACGGCCGTGCGCGGCGGGTTGTACTCGTTGAACACCTCGCGCCATTCGGCGTAGATCTCGTGGACTTCGTCGCGGTCCCAGAACGGGTGCGAGCCGTCCGGGAATCCGTCCGTGCCCGTGTTGGCGGCGCTGAGCTCCACCTTGGAGATCAGGGGCTCGGTGAGGTCCTTGGTCAGGGCGTGGGCGACGTCGACGCGGAAGCCGTCCACGCCGCGGTCGGACCAGAAACGGAGTGTCTTGAGGAAGTCGTCACGGATTTCGCGGTTGGCCCAGTTCAGGTCCGGCTGTTCCTTGGCGAAGATGTGCATGTACCACTGGCCGGGTGTGCCGTCGGGCTCGGTGATGCGCTCCCAGGCGGGGCCGCCGAAGACGGACTCCCAGTCCGAGGGCGGGAGCTCGCCGTTTTCGCCGAGGCCGTCGCGGAAGATGTAGCGTTCGCGGGCGGCGGATCCGCGCGGGGAGGCCAAGGCCTCCCCGAACCATTCGTGCCGGTTCGAGGAGTGGTTGGGGACGATGTCGGCGATCAGCTTGATGCCGGCGGCGTGCAGCGCGGCGGACATCTCGTCGAAGTCCGCCAGGGTGCCGAGCTTGGGGTCCACGTCGCGGTAGTGGTCGACGTCGTAGCCGCCGTCGGCCAGCGCCGAGGGGTAGAACGGGGAGAGCCAGACGGCGTCGATCCCGAGTTCCTTTAGGTACGGCACCTTGGCGGTGATGCCCTTGATGTCGCCCAGGCCGTCACCGTTGGAATCGGAAAAGCTCCGCGGGTAGATCTGGTACACCGATGCCTGGCGCCACCAGTTGGGGTCGGCGGCGAGGTCGGAACCGGACAGGGTTGCCAGCGTGGCGGTGTTGGTCAAAGGAGATTCCTTCGGGTCTGGGAGGGCTTCTGGTAATTTAGATACAAGCTAAATATATTGCCTGAACAATTATGGGTCCGGGGACAGAAGAGGTCAAGAAGTGATGCCGCACGCAGCCGCCGCCACGCCGCAACTGCTGCGCCGCGTCAACGCCCAGGCCGTGCTGCGCCACATCCGCGGCGCCGACGTTGCCACCGGAACCGAGCTCATGGCCCTAACCGGGCTCACCCGGGCCTCGGTGATTGCCGTCTGCGAGGACCTGATCGGCCGGGGCTGGATCGTGGAGCTGGACCAGCCCCGCAATGAACCCCATGCTGGCCGGGGCATGCCCCCAGTTCCGCGAAAGGGCCGCCCTGCCCGGCGCTTTGCCTTCAACCGGGAGGCGGGCTTCGTGCTGGGCCTCGACATTGGCGCCGCGACCACCACCGCCGCCGTGGCCGACCTCCGCGGCAGGGTGATCGGCCGCTCCAGCGGGAGCTTCCGCGCGGCGGACATCCCCGCCCTTGAGCGGATCGGCGTCGTCGATCTGGCCTGCCGCAAGGCGCTGGAAGCGGCGGGAGCAGACCCGGGCAGGGTTCTGGCCGTCGGCGCCGGGATCGCCGCACCGGTGGACCGGGACGGCAACGTCCTCGTGACGCAGCGGTTTTGGAGCCTGTTCGACGTCGGGCTCCGCTCAGCGCTGAAGGAGCTGCACGGCTGGACCGTGCTCCTGGAAAACGACGCCAATCTGGCCGCGCTCGGTGAGCGCTGGCGCGGGTCCGGCGTGGGCGTGGACGATCTGGTGGTGCTTTTGGCGGGCGAACGGCTGGGCGCCGGAGTGATGGAGTCCGGGCGCCTGCTCCACGGCCGCGGCGGGGCCGCCGGCGAGATGGGCTATCTGGACATGGTGGAGGGCGTCGGCTCCAGCGACGGCATCGCGGCCCTGGTGAGGCAGTGGTCCGCGGCAGACGGCGGGCCATCCGCGGGCGGTCCGGCCAGCGCGCCGCGCGTCTTCGCGGACGCGGCCGCCGGGGACGCGACGGCGCTGGCAATCCTGGACCGGATTTCGGAGCGCATGGCGCGCGTCATCGCCTCGATCGCGAGCCTGATCAACCCCGAGCAGGTGGTGATCGGCGGTGCCGTCGCCGAGTCCGCCGGCGTGCTCCTGCCGGGCATCACGGCGCTGCTCCCCCGCTTCACCGCGACTCCCCCGCGAGTGACGGTCTCGCCCCTGGGCGACGCGATCGTCACGGCAGGCGCGGTCCGGCATGCCCTGGACTACGTCGAGGCGAATGCCCTGGAGCTGGCCCTGCCCGCGCCGGCCTGATCCGGCGTGATCCCCCAGGTCCGGCCTGATCCTTAGTCCGGCATGATCATGGTGCGCAGGTCCAGCTGCCGCAACACCCGGTCCGCGACTTCCGGGTCCATGCCCGGTTCGTTCCGGGCCGCCACGACTTCCTGGCGGGCCGCGTCGAGGGCGATTGTCTGCACGGCAATCGCCAGTTCGCGGCCGCGTTGGCGCTGCTCCCCCGCGCTTTCATTCTTTAGGCTCCCGTCCAGCAGCTCGGCATGCAGCCGGGTCATTTTCTCCTTCACCAGCGCCACCTTCTCCGCCGGCAGTTCCTTCATCAGCTCGTTGTCCTTGAGCGCGGCGATCGCTGCCTGTTGCGCTCGGCGGGCCAGCACGCGGGCGGCGTCGCGTTCTTCCGAGCCGTCCTCGGACGCTTTCAGGACCCGCATGAGCCACGGCAGCGTCAGGCCGGGCAGCACCAGGGTGGCCAGCAGGACCGCGCAGGCGATCACCAGCAGCTCGCTCCGGGCCGGGAACGGCGTGCCGTCCGCAATCGTCAGCGGAAGGGCCAGCGCCAGCGCCAGGGTGGCCAGGCCGCGCATGCCGCACCAGGTCAGGATCAGCACGTCCTTGGCCGAGGTAGGGTGCAGGACGTCCTTCCTGGCCAGGGACAGTCCGGACATCATGGCCAACCAGGCGAAACGGGCGGCGAACACGAGGACGCACACAACCGCGGCCGTCCCGATCATGCCGAAAACGGCGCTGCCTTCCTCATGGATGACCTGCCGTACTTCCAGCCCCACCAGCCCGAATGCCAGGCCGGTGATCAGCAGTTCCACGACGTCCCAGAACGCGGTGCGGGTGACTCTCTCCGCGGCGTCCCCGGGCCGGGAGTGGCGCTGGATTTCCAGGGCGGTGACGACGACGGCGATCACCCCGGAGGCGTGCAGCTCCTCGGCCAGGATGTAGGCGGCAAACGGCACCACGAGGGTGACGGCGCTGCGGGCCACCATGGAGGTCACGAGGCGGGTGATCAGGCCCGTGAACCAGCCCATGCCGATCCCCACGACCACCGCGATCGCGGCTCCGAGGACAAACTGGGGGACGACGTCGGAGGCGATCTTGGTGCCGGCTACGGCGGCGGCCACGGCCGCCTGGAAGATGACGATGGCGGCGGCGTCGTTGAAGAGGCCCTCGCTCTGGAGCACATTGATGAGCCGCCGCGGCATATGGACCCGGCTGGCGATGGAGTCCACGGCCACGGGATCGGGCGGAGCCACCATGGCGCCCAGGGCGATCGCGGCCGGAATGCCGATGCCCGGGATCATGAGCCAGGCCGCGCCGGCCACCACCGCCGTCGAGACCACAACGAGTGCGACGGCGAGCATGAGCAAGGTGCGCCAGCGGACTCGGAAAACGGCCCAGGAACTGCGCTGGGCCGTCGCGAAGAGCAACGGCGGCAGGAAGATGGGCAGGATCAGCTCGGGCGAGATTTGGATCTCCGGGAAGCCTGGGATGAACGTCAGGGCGACGGCCAGGAGCAGCATCAGCACGGGGTAGGGCAGCTTCAGCCGGTCGCCCAGGCCCACGGCCCCCACTGTAGCCAGCAGGAGTCCAACGATAAGTGCCAACTGGTCCATGTGCCCGCTTTCCCCGGAGGCGGGCCGGGGGCATCCCGGGTGGATGCACGGGCCGCCCCCACTACCCTATCGAGGTCAGCGGTGCCGGGATTCCGGTGCTGGGCCTAGGGTTGCAGGGCTGCCGCGAGCGGGAGGGTGCCGTCCCGGAACTCGATGGTGCGCCCGATCGTGCCGGGCAGCCCGAGGACCGCCGCCGCCACCAGGGCGACGTTGGCGCGGGCGGTTGCGGTGCCGTCCGACGTATCGGCGGGGTCGACGTCGATCATCCCGTTGCCGGGTCCGGCGGTCAGCGTGCCGGGCCCCAGAATGGTCCAGTCAAGGCCTGAGCCGCGCAGGTAGGCATCCGCCGCGGCCTTGGCCTCGGCGTAGGCGAAGAAGCCGTTGTCGGCGGGGACCCCGTGGTCCGGCCCGGCGCCGAAGTAGGAGACCATGACGTACCTGCTGACGCCGGCTTCGGCAGCGGCGTCCATCGAACGGATCGCGGCGTCCCGGTCCACGGCGTAGGTCCGTTCGGGGCTGCCGCCGCCGGCCCCGGCAGAGAACACCAGGGCGTCGTGGTTCCGCAGGGCATCGGCGATCTGCGCCGTCGTCGCGTTCTCCACGTCCAGAAGCGTCGGCGTGGCCCCGGTGGCCGCGACGTCGGCCGCATGGTCCGGGTTGCGGATGAAGGAGGTGACCTCCTGCCCGTCCGCCGTCAGGATCCTGGACAGTTCCAAAGCCACCTTGCCGTGGCCGCCGATGATTGCGATTCGCGTCATGGACCCATTCTGTCCCACCTGATGGCGAACTGCTGCCCCATGGTCCAGAGGTTGGTGGTGGTCCAGTAGATCAGGACGCCGATGGGGAACACGATGCCGCCCAGGCCGAAGACGATCGGCAGGCCGTACAGAAGCACCTTTTGCTGGCGCAGGAAGGGGCTCTCCAGGGCCTCGTCGGACAAGGTCCTGGCCATGATCTTCTTCTGCGCGATGAACTGCGCGGCCGTCATGGCCAGGATCATCACGATGGAAAGGACCCACACCGAAAGTTGGCTGGTGCCGCTGCCGTGCAGCAGGGATGCGGACAGCGGGGCGCCGAAAATGGTGGACTGGTCGAACTGATTGACCTGCTCGGCGCTCATGGCACCGATTCCTTCGCCCTGGCCGGCCGCGGTGCTGACGCCGGAGAGCACCTGGAACAGCGCGAAGAAAAAGGGCAGCTGAATCAGCATGGGCAGGCAGGCCGAGAACGGGTTGGTGCCGTGCTTCTTGTACAGGGCCATCTGTTCCTGGGCCATGGCCTGGCGGGACAGCGGATCGGTCTTGCCCTTGTACTTCTCCTGCAGCTTCCTCAGGTCCGGCTGCAGCAGTCCCATGCGCTGCTGGGCATTGACCTGCTTGAGAAACACAGGGACCAGGGCGGCACGGATGACCAGCACCAGCCCGATGATGGACAGGGTCCACGTCCAGCCACTGGCCGCCGGCAGGCCGATGGCGCTGAGTCCGTCATGGAAGCCCGCCAACATGGCCGAGACCAGCCATCTGAACGGGCCCATGATGGTACCGAAGAAGTCCACTGGTATCCCCAACCGTCAGGTGCTGCAAAACTACGGTGAAACGGGCGGCTTGTCACGGGCTCAAGCTGCGTGAGGGCATGAGACCGGGAAACTCAGCCGGACCCGAACCGCCGGGTGGTGGCATGATGGGCGCATGAGCCAAGTCACATGCGATCTGACTATCTCCCTCGACGGATTCGTCGCCGGCCCGAACCAAAGCCTGGCGGACCCCCTGGGCGAGGGCGGAGAGCTCCTGCACAGGTGGCAGTTCGAGGAACCCGAGTCCAACGCAGCCGAGCGCGAAGGCATCCTCGCGGCAGGCGCCTACATCATGGGACGGAACATGTTCGCAGGCCCTGGGGCCTGGGACGAGGGATGGCGGGGATGGTGGGGTGAGGATCCGCCCTATCACGCACCCGTGTTCGTGCTCACCCATCATGCACGCGAGACCCTGGAGATGCAGGGCGGCACCACGTTCAACTTCGTGACCGATGGGATCGAATCGGCGCTGGCCCAGGCGCGGAAGGCCGCCGGCAGCAAGGATGTGGCCATTGCCGGAGGAGCGCAGACCGTCCGCGAATACCTTTCGGCGGGGCTGATCGACGAGCTGCGGCTCCACATCTCGCCCATCCTCCTGGGCGCGGGCGAGCGGCTTCTGGACGACGTCGCGAACCTCAAGCTTGAGCCGACGGAAGTAAGCGGTACCCGCCTCGTCACCCACGTGCGTTATCGGGTAATCCGCTGACAAGCTGACCGGGGAAACCAAGAGGCGGCGTTCGGAAAACTCAATCCCATGGAGACAGAAAGACCCCCGGAATCTCAAGGATTCCGGGGGTCTCGGTTCATCCGCAGGAGGCATCCCAGGCGTCAGCGGCCTGTGTCATTGTGCGATGCGCGCCGCGCTGGTCCGGGAGACGGTGGTGTAGCCGAACCGGGAGCCCGTGACGCGGACGGTGAGCTTGGTGCCCTTGTCGGCGGTCCGGACCTTGTAGGTGGATGCATAGGCGTCAGAGATGACGACGCCGTTGCGGAGCCAGCGGTACGTGAAGGCAGTGCCCCAGCTCCAGGTTCCCCGCTTCACGGTCAGGACATTCCCGGCCGTGAGGGTGCCGACAATCGTCGGCGTGGCCGAAATCAGGGGCAGACCCGCCACCCTCGCCGAAGCGTTGATCGTCTGGTACATGCCGCCCGGCACAGTCGGGAACACGCTGGCCGAGAGCTTCGTGCCGGCGTCGGCCTTCGTCAGGACGTAACTCCAGCCGTAGGCCCCGGCGATCTGGACGCCGTCGCGCAGCCACATTACGTCCGAAGTGATCCCCGCCCGGTCATACCAGGGGTCGGGAGTCACGGTCACCTTCGACCCGACGGTCAGGGTTCCGGTAATGGCCCGTGTCGACTCACGCGCGGTCACGGGCTTGGGGGCGGTGACTTTTACCCGGGCGGTGGTGTAGCCGGGGGCGGACGCAGTCACGAGGACGGTGAGGGTCTTGCCAACTTGGGACCCGTCCGGGGTGAAGCTCGGGCCGGTGGCCGCTACCGTCCCGTCCGGAGCGAACCAGTTGTAGGTGACCTTCAGCTTGTCGGAGGGCACGGACCAGGTCCCGGCCGACACCTTCATCACAGAGCCGGTCACGGCGTCCCCGGTCACGACCGGCTTGGTGACATTCGTCAGCTGCTTCAGCTCCACCCCGGCGGCGGCCGGCACGGCGACCGCGTTGGAGTAGATTTTGGTGTCGTACCAAGAAGGGTCGGTCATCAGGACCAGGGTGTGGCCCTGGTCCTTGGCCGTGATTTTGTAGGTCAGCGCGGTGGCTCCGGAGATCGGGACGCCGTCGCGCAGCCACTGGTAGGTGTGCGGGCGTAGGCTGGAAGTCCAGGGAACATCATCAGCAGCAGTGAGGACGTCCCCCAGGCCGGTGCCGCCGGTGACCACGGCGCCGGGTTGTGGGTCGAAGTCAGAAACCTTTCGCGGTCCAGAGGTCCCGGTGGCCGGCATAAACCCGGGAGCGTGGCCGGTGACCCTGACGCTGAGCAGCCCTGTCGAACCCCTCGGGTCGAACACATGCGCGGTGGCACCCGGGATGGGCGTGCCGTCGCGAAGCCACTGGTACTGGCGGTAGACGACCGGAGCGTCCCGAAAACCCGCCCCTGCGTACACGAGGCGGCTGGGCCTATCCGGGTGGGTGTCATACGTACCGATACCAATGTCCCCCGCAATGAGAGACTGGACGGCGCCGCCGGCGGTCGTGACGGGGGCGGTTTTGGTGGACTGCAGGGTCGTCTTTGCATAGCTCGGGGCTACCGCCGTGGTCTTGACCCGGATGCCCTTGCCGAGGTCCGCCTCGGTAAGCCGGTAGGTGGTGCCGGTGGCGCCCAGCACGGGCACGTCGTTGCGCAGCCACTGATGCGTCAGCGTGGCGTCCGCGGGATCCCAGTCACCGTCAACAACGGTCAGGGTTCTGCCGACCTGGAGGGCCCCGCCGATGCCGGGCCGCGGACCGGCGACGGCGCCGCTGACCAGCACCGGATAGGCCGATCCGTTTTCGGCCGTGCAGTATTTGACGAAGTCGACCACCGGGCCGCAGGAGTCGGCGTTCGGAGTGTCCCACATTTCATCATCGGCCTGCGCCGGAACGGCGAGGCCCGCAAGCGAGAGCGCGGCGAGTGCCCCGGCGATGCCGAGACGGATGGTCTTCTTGTTCAATTGTTCCCCCAGTCTTTGAGCCGACTGCCGGCTCCCCCGTCGCCGAGCATAGTGTCCAGACACGTTTTGGGCAATGTTTGCGCAGGTCAGGGCCCCGGGATCTCGGTATCACGCGATTTGGGTCACGCGACATTTGCTGGCACAGCGGATACTCCTGCAGGAACGGAGCCAGCCTCTCCTGCATGGCCTTGAAATTCCATCCGTACATATATAGCGCTGTTTCCTGAGGTCCTTGCCAGTGACTGCTCACGATCCCCAACCCCTCCAGCAATCGACCGCATTCTCGTAGACATGATTGGAGTCGCAGTCCCGATACACATCGTCTGGAAGGTCGGTGCCGTTGAGGTAGAGGGCCAATCCTTCATGTGCGCCGAAATCGATTCGACGGTCTTGGTCTGACACGTACAGGGTGGAACCCTTGGGCGCGAGCATTGTGGCAAGGGTTCCGGATACGGCATCGACCGTCACATCGGACAGTTCGTCAATTTCGATATCGCACTCAGTAACCTCACCGTTGGCCGCCATTTGGGTTCCCCCGCCAACGACGCGGATTCCGAACGAGACCTGCTCCGGGAACGCACCAATGTTGGGCTTGCAGCGGCGCGTGCACGCGGCCGCAACGGAGGCCGACCCACACTATTGGACAGCGCCAAGGTCAGCAGGGCGAAGCAGTTGCACGCGGCTGGCGTCAGGAGCCCCCGAGAGACCGCGGACGCGGTAGGCGTCTCGGTTGCTACGCTGTACCGCCACCTAGCCAAGTGAAGCCCTGACACGAGAAAGCCCCCGGTTTATGCCGGGGGCTTTCTCGTACACGGGCAACGGTGTCGGTGAAGTAGCATGCCCGTGGGCCGCAGGCGCACCATCCGACCCGCCGCCTGCCAACGAGGCCAGGACCCCATCGGGACGCGCACGTGACAGGCCCCTTCTTGCAGCGATGACGGTTCCGCCCGGCGGGCGGGCTTTCGACAACTTCGTTGATGCTAACGCCGCGACGAGCGAGGCGGCCGCAGTCGCTACCCGGGAACTGCACCCTCGTACAGGGTGAGCTGATTGCCCTGCTCCGCGAAGGCGTGGCCGACAATCGGCCCGTCGACCGAGCCGGTACGGACCCACATCGCGGCTTCGACAAAGCTATATGGATTGCTCCCGTAGGGCGGATAGCCCCAGGGCATCTCGTAGTTGTCGAAGACGTTCGTGAGGTACCAGGTCCCGAAGGTGCTGGTCAGTTGTACCTGAGTGGCGATGTTGCGCCCGCTCACCGGTGATTTCCAGGTCTTCAACGCTTTCCACTCCGCGTTGTTCCCCACGTGGAAGGTAAGGCTGCCCTCCGGTGTGCCGTTGGGCGTCCCAAACGAGTTGCGGCCGATCTCCAGAATCGGCTGGAGGGGAGCCGATCCGTTGGGCGCGCCGTACCACTGGCGCCAGGTGAAAACGGTGCCATCGTTGAACGTCAGCGCCCCCCAGGTATACGCAGTCGTCCACGGCTCCTTCCCGGAGTTGTAGTTCCCCCACTGGTGCTCAAACCAGATCGTGCCTGTGAGATGGCGGGTCTTACCGCCGATGGTGACGGTGCCCTTGCTGCTCGAAATCGGACCGGTGTAGTAGTAGGACAGTGAGTACAGGTTGGCCGGATCCAGGTTCTGCCCGTTCCAGGGGATGTTCTGATTCTCAAAGCCGGCAAGCCCTACCGGCATGTAGCCGTATGGTGACTGGGCCGTGTTCTCCATGTCCATGGCGAGGGGTGAGTTCCCGTTGTTTGCGGCAACACCCGTGAACTGGAAGCGCCACGTGTCCGGCTCGGCACGGTACACCGTGGTGAATTCCACGTTCTCGCCCTTGGCGTTGTACTGGAAGTCGTCCGGCGAGGTCGAGTCCGGCGGCCGTGTCGCCTGCAATGAGCCAACAGCAGTCGGCTGGTGTGACCAGACCAACTCCTGCTTGGCGAAGTCCCCGAACGAGAAGCTGACGCCTTGCTGCCACAGCGAGGGCCCCCCGGGAGCACTCGGGTTGTTCGTGATGTTGTAGAAAATGCCGAACTCTTCCCCGGTGTCGTCATCGGTGAAGAAGCCGGTCCAGTAGTGCCACTCCTGGACCTGGCCGGTGTCGAAGATTCCGCCCGTGTGCCATTTGTGGTCCTGCGGCAGGAGGTACAGGGCATGGCCGGAGACTTCCTGGAACGGGCCAGGCTCCCCGGGGGCTGCCGCGCTTGCCCGAGGAGCGACACCCGCCAACAGACCCGCCGTGGCGGCCATAGCCAGACCCGATCCCAAGACCCTGCGACGGTCGATTCCTGTTCCTGACGCGCGGGCGACGTCCGCACTTCCGCCTTCGATCACCGGGCGATGGTTCTGCTCTTTACTCTCATACATGGCTAAACCTCCTGGGGAAACCCCCACGGGCCTTCGTAGTCCGCGGTCGACTAATCGCGGATCCGTCGCGGGTCCGCGGCGCTGGTTGGCCGATCCGAACGCCGCGCATCAAGCGCTCCAAACGAGAGAATGCGGCTCCGGCCATCCGGTTCGAGCATTTCCCGCGAAACTTGGTGCGGCTACTGAACGGCCGCCGTTCACCATCCCGTACCGGCCTGCGATTGTGGTCAACGTCGGGATGAACACTTAGGAATCCAAGCCTCAATCCTGCCTGGTGCGGCCGGGACCGGTACGGCCACGTTCGCAACCGTCACGTCAAGGTTCGCCCCGACCACCATCAATCCAGTAACACCTGCGGCGGCGCGCGGGCCGGCGCTTCGCGATTCACGTCGACCTCGGCCACGCCACGCTTCCACATGGCAACCTCCCGGGAAACCGTCAGCTCGAAGCATGCTCGGATCCCCCTCATCCAGCATTACGCCGGATGATATTGCAGGGCAAGACCCGCAAATTTCGAGTGGACCAGCTCAGCACAGATCAGGCGTCTCCGACCCGGGAGCTCATCGGCCCGGTGCGTGCTTTGGGTGCCGGATGCCGGATGCCGGATGCCGGATGCCGGATGCCGGAGACATTTTGCGGGATCTGGCCGACAATGACCGCGCCTCCGGGGTCGTCCTGAACGACGGACGTCCCGTCATGACCGATGCGAGGGAAACCGCAGCGCAGATCGCCCGCCCAAAGTTGTATTACGCCGCCAGTCGGCCCGTGACATGCCAACTCAGCCTTCCAACAGACAAGCCCGACGCTCAAGGGACGCCAGCCCCGTCCACTGACCTCGGTGGACCCCAGCGCCGCTCCATATAATTGTTGACCCGCCCTTGCACCCGTCCGGCGTATCCATTTTGTATCCATCGGTGAGAGAAGATGGTGGCTTTCTGGAGAAAGGGAGAGAAATCCCCATATCCGGCAGAGACTCCGGAAGACAGAAAGACCCCCGGAATCTCAAGGATTCCGGGGGTCTTGCCTGTAGCGGTGGGGAGGCTCGATCTCCCGACCTCACGATTATGAGTCGTGCGCTCTAACCAACTGAGCTACACCGCCATAAATGAGGAAAACCTGCGCTAAGCCGGTCAAAAACCGCCTTGACACAGGCCCTCATCCAGAGCCCCCCACCGGAATCGATCCGGTGACCTCGTTCTTACCAAGAACGCGCTCTACCACTGAGCTAGGGGGGCAACGAGTAAATACTCTACCGGAAGATTCGCCCACCAACAAATCGGCGGCCGGACGGCGTCGGACGGGCCGAAACCGACGGAAATCCGGGCTCCCAGCACGGTCCTGAGAGCCTAAAACGGCACCCCGGACCGGTCGGCCGCCGCGGCTGTGACGAAGCGAACACGGGGCGGAATGCTTAAAGCAAGAACGGGCCGGCTCAGGGAGCCGGCCCGTTCTCAGATAGTGCTAGTGGTTACCACTTGTTGCGGGGCTTGAAGCCGCCTTCGGTGCGAGGCTTGCGGGTGTCGGCACCGAAGGTGCGCTGCTCGGAGCGCTCGCTGAAGGAGCGGCCGCCACGGTCAGCGGAGGACCGCTCGCCGTCGCCCTTGCGGAATTCGCGCTTGAAGCCGCCGTTGCCCTTGAAGTTGCCGCTGCCACCGGAGTAGCCACCACGGTCCCCGCCGCGGTCGCCGCCACGGTTGCCCTGGTAGGAGCCGCGGTCCCCGGAGGGCTTGCGGCCGTTGTCGAGCTCGAGGTGGATCAGCTCGCCGCCGATCCGGGTGCGGGACAGGGCCTTCAGCTGATCGGCGCTGAGGTCCGCCGGGAGCTCCACGAGGGAGTGATCCGAGCGGATGTCGATGCCGCCGATCTGGGCCGAGGAGATGCCGCCTTCATTGGCAATGGCGCCAACGATGGAACCCGGCATGACGCGCTGGCGGCGTCCGACGGCGATCCGGTAGGTGGCGTTGCCCTCGGTCAGGGTGCGGGTCGGGCCGCGTGAGCCGAAGCCGTCCTTGGAGCGCTCGCGCTTCTGGAACTCGGGCGCTGCCGGCAGTTCCTTGACCAGGAGCGGCTGTCCGCCCTGGGCCATGACGGCCAGTGCGGCGGCGATCTCCGAGGCCGGCACGTTGTGCTCTTCCTCGTAGGAGGAGATGAGGTCGCGGAACGCGGCTACGTCCTCGGACTCGAGGGTCTCCGTGATGCGCTCGGCGAACTTGCCCAGGCGCAGCGTGTTGACGGTCTCGGCCGTGGGCAGGTGCATCTGCTCCACCGGCTGGCGGGTTGCCTTCTCGATGGAACGCAGCAGGTACTTCTCGCGCGGCGTCATGAACAGGATCGCGTCGCCGGAACGGCCTGCGCGGCCGGTGCGGCCGATGCGGTGGACGTAGGACTCGGTGTCGTGCGGGATGTCGTAGTTGACCACGTGGCTGACGCGCTCGACGTCCAGGCCGCGGGCGGCGACGTCGGTGGCGACAAGGATGTCGATCTTGCCGTCGCGCAGGGCCTCGACCGTGCGCTCACGCTGCTGCTGCGGGATGTCGCCGTTGATGGCGGCAGCCTGGAATCCGCGGGAGCGCAGCTTGTCGGCGAGGTCCTCGGTGGCCATCTTGGTCCGCACGAAGGCGATGACGCCCTCGAACTCTTCGACCTCGAGGATGCGGGTCAGCGCGTCGAGCTTGTGCGGGCCCATGACCTGCAGGTAGCGCTGGCGGGTGTTGGCGCCCGTGGTGGTCTTGGACTTGACCTGCACCTCGGCCGGGTTGTTCAGGTACTGCTTGGAGAGCCGGCGGATCTGGCTCGGCATCGTGGCGGAGAACAGCGCAACCTGGCGGCCCGCGGGGGTCTGCTGGAAGATCTGCTCCACGTCTTCGGCGAAGCCCATGCGGAGCATCTCGTCGGCCTCATCCAGCACGAGGTACTGGAGTTCGGACAGATCGAGGGAACCCTTGGAGATGTGGTCGATGACACGGCCGGGGGTACCGACGACAACCTGGGCGCCGCGGCGCAGGCCGGCGAGCTGGGGGCCGTAGGCGGAGCCGCCGTACACCGGGAGGACGGTGAAGTCGTCGATGTGCTTGGCGTAGGAGGTGAAGGCCTCGGCAACCTGGAGGGCGAGCTCGCGGGTGGGAGCCAGCACCAGGGCCTGGGTCTTGCGGGAGGGGCCGTTGAGGTCGTGGAGCTCGGCCAGACGGGACAGTGCCGGTACTGCGAAAGCTGCAGTCTTACCGGTACCGGTCTGGGCCAGGCCCACGACGTCGCGGCCTTCGAGCAGCAGCGGGATGGTTGCTGCCTGGATCGGGGACGGCTTCTCGTAGCCGACGTCCTGCAGGGCAGCGAGGACACGGCCGTCGATGCCGAGGTCTACGAACTTGACGCCTTCTTCCTCGGCGTCCTCATCCTTGGCCGGGGCGGAAGTGGCCTCGGTCTTGGTGTCAGCCTGCGGGGCAGCCTCGGCGGCCGGTGCTACAAAGTTCGCAGGAGCCTCGGTGAATTCCGGGGCGGAGCCGGCTGCGGGTGCAGCCGTTTCAGAAGTCTCGACGTCGCTCTGAACGGTTTCGGTGTCGACGGAGTTGTTCTGATTTTCGGGCATAGGTGAAATTTCCTCATCCATAGGGGCCAAGCGGCACAACCCGAGGTGAGCGGAGCCGCAGTACGCGTGACACGAATTGCCGGGCGTACGTTGACCGGCGGGTCACATAGAAGTCCGGCGCTTTCGCAATCCCGTGGCAGGACTTCCCGCTGCATCTCTTGGCTGCTATCCCAGCAGTCTGTACAGCGTTTTCTTTTGCCGGCTCTCCCTATGAAAATGCCCGCATCACATTTGCGGGCCCCAACACTTGCCAGTCCTGCCTCAAGAATTGGGCAGGAATAAGGGATTTCCGGAGTGGGGGATATTTCAAGTGTAGGGCATGGATCAGAACAGTGGAAATTGAGAGGCCGACGGCGGACGGTGAGCTTGCGCACACCGGCGCACCAGTCCTAGACCCCGAGGCGGCGCTGCAGCTGCTCGAAGCCCTGGTGGTACTCGGGCTGCAGGCGGATCTGGCCGTCGGCGTCGGCGTCGCGCAGGGCCTCCATGTCCTCCAGGGTGGGATCGGTGAACCACTTGGCGATCGTCACCCCGTGCGCGGGGACAAAGAGCCGGTGGATGTGGTTCCCGGCTTCGATGTTGCCGGTCCGGACCACCCGGAGGTAGGTGCCCACCCGGCCCGCCTCGGTGAACCGCTTGACCCAGTGCGGCTCGCCCATCCGGCGCTGGAAGGTGGCGCAGGGGATGCGCGGGGAGGTGACCTCCACCTCGACGTCCAGTCCGATCTTCCAGCGTTCGCCGATCACGGCGTTGGAGGCGTTGAGGCCCGTGATCCGCAGGTTTTCGCCGAAGGTGCCCGGCGGCAGGTCCCGCCCGAGCTCGCCGGCCCAGTAGTCGGCGTCGTCCTGCGAATACGCGTAGAGTGCCTGGTCCTCGCCGCCGTGATGGATCCTGCTGGCCTGGACATCACCGCGCAGGCCGAGCTTGTGGACCCGCACCGGACCGTCCACGGGGCGCTTGTCGATCGCGGTGACCCCGACGCTGCCGGGATCATCGAGCAGCTGGTGAACCCTGCAGACAGCAAGCACAGATGCGGTTTCCATGGCACCAGTGTAGGCCTGCGCACGGCCGGGCACCGGACTCGGCTCGGGCACGCTGGCCCGGCCGGCACCGCAGACACGTGGAGCCCATCCATCGTCCGGGATCCGGAGGCCGGTTAGGCTGGCGTCGGGAAACGCACGCAAGCCTTCCGCGGGACAAACACGTCCCGCGGCCATACGTGAGGGGACGCATTTGGGCCGCAACGACGAGCACCCGGATAAGCACCCGGATAAGCAACGGCAGGACCGGAAGCAGCCTCCGTGGCAGGTTCCACAGCCCGAGCTGCGGCCCGAGCTGCAGAACCAGTCCGGCCAGCCCGCGCCGCCGGGGCTTCCGGCAGACACCGCTGCCCCCGGCGCCGTCTTTGACCCCTTCGCCCGGGAACGCGAGCGCGAACTGGCGAGCGCGGCCGCGCGGAGGAAACGCTCGCAGCGCCGCACCGTCGTCGTCGGGCTGGGCGTCACGGCGCTCCTGGCCGGCACTATCACCGCCATGGTGGCCAGCAACGAGGACGAGGCCGACTACGCCCAGGTGTGTTTCAACGACGGCACCGGCGAGCGCGTCGAGGACGCCCAGTGCAATAACAGCAGCACAGACGGCCGCAGCTCCGGCGTCTATGCCTGGTACTTCTACTCCCGCGGCGCCAGCGTGCCCGGGGTGGGCCAGAACCGGTCAGGCTACCCCAGCTACAGCAGGACTGTTCCCACCGGGGCCAAGGCGTCCACGGGATACAGCCGCACGGGCGGCACGGTCAGCAGGGGCGGCTTTGGCGGCAGCGCCAAGGGCGGAAGCACGGGAGGCTAGGGATGATACGACTGGGATCCGTGCCGAGGCCGGACTGGAAAGAGCACATCGAATCACAAGGCCTCGTCTTCTCCACCACCGCCCTGCCCGACGGCACGAACGTCGAGTACTGGCACGAGGGCGCCTACTACGAATTCACCATGGACGAAGTGGAGACTCTCGAACAGACGGCGGAGGACATGCACCGCATGTGCCTCGAGGCCGCAAAGTTCCTGGCCACCGGCGCCATGGGCGGGATCGGGATCGGGCCGCAGGCACTGGAGCTCGCGGCCGAATCGCTGCAGGCCGGCGATGTGGACGTCTACGGCCGCTTCGACTTCGTCTACGACGGCCGGGGTGGGCCGGCCAAGATGCTCGAATACAACGCCGACACCCCCACCGGGCTCATCGAGGCAGCCGTCGCCCAGTGGTTTTGGCTGCAGGACGTCTTTCCCGAAAAGGACCAGTGGAACGGCATCCATGAAGCCCTCATCAGGCAGTGGAAGAGAGTGCAGTACCGCACCGGCATGAGCACGCTCCACATCGCCCATTCCGAGGAGGAACAATCCGGCGAGGACTGGATGACGGCAGCCTATATGCGGGACGTCGCGGGCCAGGCCGGCTGGACCACGATCGGGATCAACATGTCCGACATCGGCTGGGACCCGAACCTCAACCGCTTCGTGGACCTGGACAACTTCATGATCAGCACCATGTTCAAGCTCTACCCCTGGGAACTGATGATGACGGAGCCGTTCGGGCACCGGCTGCTCCAGCGCGCCCACAATCCGCGCTGGGTGGAGCCCGCCTGGAAGATGCTCCTGTCCAACAAGGCCCTGCTCGCGGCGCTATGGCACCTGTACCCGGACCACCCCAACCTGCTACCGGCCTATCTCGACGGCCCGGGACCGCTCAAGGAGTGGGTGGCCAAGCCGCTGCACGGCCGCGAAGGGGACAACATCAAGATCCACGCCGCCGGCATCGACCTGGAACAGCCCGGCGACTATGGCCGGGAAGGCTGGTGTTACCAGCAGTTCCACGCCCTTCCCGATTTCGACGGCAACCGCCCGGTGCTCGGGCTCTGGGTGGTCGACGGCGAATCAGTCGGCTGTGGCATCCGCGAATCGGACGGGCCCATCACGGACTACTTCTGCCGCTTCGTTCCCAACACAATTGACGCGCCGGCCCCGCCGGTTCCGACCTCGAACCAGGCCCACTCCAGCAAGGCAGGTATCGCCCTATGAGCACCGAGACGACGACGGCCGGCGGCCCCGGGGCCCCCGCGGCAGTTCCCGCCAAGGGACTGCGGGCCGGGATCCTGGACCTCGGAGACTCCGTGATGCTGGGGTTGGCCTCCACCGCGCCGGTCTATTCGCTCGCGGCGACCCTGGGCCTGATCGTGGCGGTCAACGGCAATTACACTCCATTAATCCTGCTGCTGGGCTTCGTGCCCGTGCTCTTCATCGCCTTCGCCTTCCGTGAGCTCAACAGCGCCATGCCGGACTGCGGGACCACCTTCATCTGGGCCCGCCGGGCCTTCGGTCCATGGGCCGGCTGGCTGGGCGGGTGGGGCGTTGCCCTGGCGGGCGTCGTGGTCCTGGCCAACCTCGCACAGGTCGCCGGGCAGTACCTGTGGCTGCTGATCGGCGACGGTTCCCTGGCCGGGAACAGCCTGGTGGTCACCGCCACCGGCGTGCTGTTCATCGTGTTCATGACCCTGGTGAACTACCGCGGCATACGCCTCGGGGAACATGTCCAGCGGGTCCTGACCTACGTGCAGTACCTCTCGCTGGGCATCTTCGCCGTGGCGATTATTTTCAGGATCACGGGCGGAGTTCCCGGCGGGGCCGCAACCGGTCAGGCGTTCGATTTTGAGTGGTTCAACCCCGCCGGCGCCTTCGCCGATCCCGGCGCGGTGGTGCATGGTGCCCTGCTGGCACTGTTCATCTACTGGGGCTGGGACACCTGCCTCGCGGTGAACGAGGAGACCGAGAACCCCGGCACCACCCCCGGCCGCGGCGCCGTCATTTCGGCGCTTGTCCTCGTCGTAATCTACGTCTCCGTGGCCCTCCTGGTGATGATGTACGCCACAGTGGGCACGGACGGGATCGGGCTGGCCAACGAGGCCAACCAGAACGACGTCTTCCTCGCCATGAAGGACGTGGTGCTGGGCCCCTGGGGCTGGCTGATCGTCGTCGCCGTCCTGGCATCGGTGCTGTCCTCGACCCAGACCACCATCCTCCCTACCGCCCGCGGTACATTGTCCATGGGCGTGCACGGCGCCTTGCCTCCCAGGTTCGGCGAGGTCCACCCGCGCAATCAGACGCCGGGATATTCCACCCAGGTCATGGGCGCCGCGGCCGTTGCCTACTACGTCCTGATGAGCCTGGTGAGCGAGAACCTGCTCGCCGACTCGATCAGTTCAATCAGCTTGTTCATCGCTTTCTATTACGCCCTGACCGGCTTTGCCTGCGTCTGGTACTTCCGCGCGACCCTGCGCGGCTCGGCCCGGAACTTCTGGTTCCGCGGCGTCATGCCCCTGCTCGGCGCTTTCATGCTGACTGCGGCATTCTTCGTCTCGGCGGTGCAGATGTGGGATCCGGACTACGGTGATACGCAGATCTTCGGCGTCGGCGGGGCCTTCGTCAGCGGCGTGCTGCTCCTGGTACTGGGCGTGGCGCTGGCCGCCGTCTGCCGTTTCGCGCCGTCCACGCGGGGCTATTTCCTGCGGCACCAGCCCGCCGCGGCACGGACTCAGCCCGAGAGTACGGTGCGGCCGTAGGATGCTGGCATGAGCAACGAAGCTGGCATTCCCCACGATTCCGACGTTTCCGATGTCCTGGCGATCGATTCCCTGCTGAGCGCGGAGGAGCGCACCGTGCGCGAGCGCGTCCGCGATTTCACGAACCAGCGGATCCGTCCCGATATCGCCGGCTGGTACGAGGACGCCGTGTTCCCCCTGGAACTCGCCCCGGAACTTGGCGAGCTCGGCGTGCTTGGCATGCACCTGGAGGGCTACGGCTGCCCCGGCCGCTCCGCCGTCGAATATGGCCTCGCGGCCATGGAACTCGAGGCCGGCGATTCCGGCGTCCGCACGTTCGTCTCAGTGCAGGGCTCCCTCGCCATGACAGCCATCCACAAGTGGGGCTCCGAGGACCAAAAGCAGGAGTGGCTCCCCCGGATGGCCGCCGGCGAGCTGATCGGCGCGTTTGCCCTAACCGAGCCCACAGCCGGATCGGATCCGGCATCCATGACCACCTTTGCCCGCCCCGACGGGACCGGCAGCGACGCCGGCTGGATCTTGGACGGCGCCAAACGCTGGATCGGGCTCGCGTCCGTGGCGGATGTGCTGGTGGTGTGGGCCATGACCGACGACGGCGTGCGCGGATTCCTCGTCCCGGCCGGCACCGCGGGCGTCACCGCGACGCCGATCGGGCAGAAGCTTTCGATGCGCGCCTCCATCCAGTGCGACATCACGTTCGACGCCGTCCGGCTGGGCCCGGAGGCGCTGCTGCCGGCGGCGCGGGGGCTGCGGGGCCCCTTCTCCTGCCTGAACGAGGCCCGGTACGGGATCGCGTGGGGTGCGATGGGCGCCGCCCGGGATTCCTACGAGGCCGCCCTGGCCTATGCCCAGGAGCGGCTGCAGTTCGGCAAGCCGCTGGCCGGATACCAGCTGACGCAGGAGAAGCTCGTGAACATGCTCCTGGAAATCCAGAAGGGCACCCTGCTGGCCCTGCACCTGGGCCGGCTCAAGGACGCCGGCACGCTGCGTCCGGAGCAAATCTCGCTCGGCAAGCTGAACAACGTGCGGGAAGCGATCGCTATTGCCCGGGAGGCGCGCACCATCCTGGGCGGCAACGGCATCACGCTGGACCATTCCCCGCTGCGGCACGCCGCCAACCTGGAATCCGTCCGCACCTACGAGGGCACCGACGAGGTCCACACCCTGATCCTGGGCCAGCACATCACGGGTCTGCCCGCCTTCCGCTGAGCCCGAGGGGGCCCGCGCCCGCAGGGTTCCTTGACCGGGGGCCCACGCCGGCTGGGCCATCCGGCGACGAAGAACTGGACCGTGCGGCCGCCTGGATCCCGCGAAGACGATCCCTGTCGTGCGATACGTATGAGGCCAGTGATACAAGTGGTGACTGCTGAGTTTCCGCGTAGCCAGCACTCGTGTTCTCCCTGGGGCGCATTCGTAGAGTGGTGCCATCGCAACCGATCCGACGGGTCGGCACAGGATACCGGGTGAGGGGGACATCATGGGTCTCAGGGCCAAGTCAGGCGCGTGGACGCTCGGCGTCTTTCCGGCACGTCACGCCGCGAGCAGGGCGGACGTGAACGACCAGGATTTTTCCAGCGCTGACCAGGGACCCCGCAAGTACCGTGCCCGCATCGCCACGGCACGCGTTCTGGACAGCAACCGACTTCAAGAGAGCGCAGGAACACCCCAATCCTGGAGGTTCCACGACTTCGTCAGTACATCCCAGCTCATGCTTCCCCACCGGGTCGAAAAGGTCCACCGAGCCTTGACCGTCGGGGACTGGGAGGAGGCGCGCCTCGCCGCCCATAGTCTGTCCTGGTCCGCATCCATGGCCGGTGCCTGCCGGCTCCAACTCATAGCCGAGCTCATTGATGCCGACCTCCAGTCCGGGCGCAACGCCCGTGCACGCGAGACGGCCTGCCTCCTCCAAAGCGCCGCCACCGAACTGGCAACAGCCCTCGCCCTGCTGACCGCCGACTGACCGGATCCGGGGCGACCGTCGGATGCCCGCATCAGCGTCCGCTGACGCGCCAGGCTGCCGGGTCCAGGCTCAGGCGGAGAAGCCGCCGTCGGCCTTGACCAGCTGCCCGGACATCCAGCGACCCTCGGGCGAGAGCAGGAACGCGACGGTGCCGGCCACGTCTGCCGGGGTGCCCAGCCGGCCGCCGGGCTGCCGCCGGGCCAGGTCGTCACGGAGCGGCTCGTCCATCCAGCCGGTGTCCACCGGTCCCGGGTTGAGTACGTTGGAGCTGATCCCGAGCGGGCCAAGTTCCCGGGCCGCTGCGATCACGATCCGGTCCAGGGCGCCCTTTGATGCCCCGTAGGGCAGGTTGAACGCGGTGTGGTCACTGGTCAGCGCCACGATGGCCCCGCCGTCGGGACCGGCCTGCCGGGCGAAGGCGGCAATCAGCTGCCAGCTGGCCCGGGTGTTGACCGCGAAGTGCCGGTCGAAGCTCGCCAGGGACGTGTCCAGGATGCCGGAGTCCACGGATTCGGCATGGCTGAGCACCAGTGCCTGCAGGGTTCCGGCCTCGGTCGCAGCGGCGGCCATCAGCCGGTCCACGGCGTCCGGGTCCTGGAAATCCGCGGGCAGAGCCACGACGGCGGCGCCGATCGCCTGCAGCTCAGCGGTGAGGCGTTCGACGTCGTCCGGCTGGACTCCCCACGGCATCCGGGCGTCGTAGTCCTGCCAGTACGTCAGTACGAGGTCCCAGCCATCCGCGGCGAGGCGGCGCGCGATGCCGGCGCCGATTCCGGCGAGCCGGCCGGCGCCGGTGACAAGGGCAGTCTTACGGGGTGACGAAGAGCTCATGCCGGACAGCCTAGCGGCGGCCGGACGTGCCGCACCTGCTAGATCCCGCCTTCCGAAGGTCCCCGGGCGGCAGTTACGAGGAGACCGCGGGGGCGCGGAGGTCCCGTCCGGCGGCGGGCACGGCATCAAAATCGAGCCCCGGTGCCACCGAATCCCGCCGCAGGGCTACAAGCCAGCACACCAGCATGGCCACGGCGCAGAAGACGCCGGCACTGGAGGCCATGATCCACAGGCCGGGCGTCTGGACATCGAGGTTTTCCGCGCCCAGGGCTGTGCCAATGGTCTTGGGCGAGAACAGGAACACCATGATCGAGGTGCCCAGCACGCCGCCCATGGTCCAGCGCATTCCTGCGTAGCGGTGGGGGGTTTCCCGCAGGGTCCAGGCGAACGCCGGAAAGACGGCCGCGACCCACACCCAGTGGTGGGACCACGAGACCGGGCTGATCAGCAGCATGGTGAGGGCCGTCGCCGACACGGCCACGACGCGGGCGCCCTGATCGCTGGCGGCTTTGATCACTGCGGCGCCGACGGCCACAACCATAAGGCTCAGCACCAGCCACGGCACAGTGACGTGCGCCTCCGGGACACCGAAGTGCAGCAGGGCACCTTTGAGGGACAGGTTGTCCACATAGCCCGCTCCCCCCATCCGGGACGTGTCCGGCAGCATCTGGAGCCAGAACTGCAGGGATTCGGCGGGACGCAGCAGCCAGCCGGCCAGCACGGTGGCGGTGAAGCCAGCGGCCATATTGCCCAGTCCGCGCCAGTCCCTGCGGACCAGGTAGTACAGCCCGAAGACCAGCGGCGTCAGCTTGATGCCGGCGGCGACGCCCACCAGGAAGCCGCTGCCGGGGAAGCCGCGGGTCCAGCGATGGTTGCGGGCCAGCAGGTCCACCGCGATCAGGCCCATCAGCAGCGCGTTGATTTGGCCGAACACCAGGGTCTCGCGCCAGGGACCCAGGTTCAGCACCGCCAGGACCAGGACGGCGGCGGCCCAGCCGTTGCCCGGAATCCGGAAGGTGGCGCGCCAGGAGGCTTTCGCGTTCCAGTACCGGACCGCGCGGACCGCGGTCAGGATCGCCACCCCGGCGCCGGCGGCGTTGAACAGGGTCAGCGCTGCCGCCTGCGGCAGCCGGGCCAAAAGGCTGAAGAGGATGGCGGCGAACGGCGGGTAGGTAAACATGAGCGTCGGTCCACCGGCCCAGTCCACGTTGCCCGCATACAGGTCTGAAGGCGCCGCGCCGGCGTCGTTGAGGATTTTGCCGCCGTACCAGTACACGCTGAAGTCCAGGCCCTGCTTGGCCCAGGCACCGAGCGAGATCCAGATGAAGTAGCCCACCGCGGCGATGGCCAGGATGACGGAGAGCCGGAGCAGCTGCCGGGCGGGTGTGCGCCGCGCCGGGCTGCGGTCTGAATCGGGCACTGACATGAATTCCCCCATCGGGCTGCTGGTGTAGACGCTGGCCGTTTGGGCGGTTCCGTCCAGGGCGGCGCAAACGCGCCCTCGCTGTCGGGCCAGTCTACAGACCCGGCTACGCCGGCACCGGGACGGACTCCAGCTTCCGGGCGTCCCTGCGGATGGTGGCGCTGATGACGGCGGCGATGGTGCACATGGCGGCGGCGGCGAACCAGGCATAGGTGTACTGGCCGGTGGCGTCGCGGACCGCCCCGGCCGCCAGGGCCGCGGCGGCCGCGCCGAGCTGGTGGGCCGCGAAAACCCAGCCGAACACGACGCTCCCGTCGGCGCCGAACACCTGGCGGCAAATCGCGGCCGTCGGCGGCACCGTGGCGACCCAGTCCAGGCCGTAGATGACCACGAACACGATCATGCTGGGCTGGACGGTGGCGCTGAGCAGCAGCGGCAGGACCAGCAGCCCGATCCCGCGGAACTGGTAGTACACGGCGAGCAGGATCCGCGGGTTGAAGCGGTCCGTGAGCCAGCCGGAGGCGATGGTGCCGATGATGTCGAAGAGGCCGACGACGGCGAGCAGGCCCGCCGCGGTGGTTTCGGGCATGCCGTGGTCATGGGCGGAGGGGATGAAGTGGGTGCCGATCAGCCCGTTGGTGGTCGCGCCGCAGATCGCGAAGCCGGCCACGAGGGCCCAGAAGGTACGCACCTTGCTGGCCCGTTTGAGGACCTGCAGGGCCCGGACCGCGGCGTTCCGGCGGGGCTCCGCCGCTGCCTGCCCGGGCGCTGCCTGCCCGGCCGGCCCGGTCGAGTCGGTCGATTCTGGCCCTGTGACGGCGCCGGCGGCCGGCGGCGTCGCCCCGTAGGGCAGCACGCCGACCTCGGCCGGTGAGTTCTTCAGGAACTTCAGCACGAGCGGCACCACGGCCAGCGCGCCGGCACCGATGAGGAGCGAGGCCTGCCGCCAGCCCGGGTCCTGGGCCAGGAGCGCGATGAAGGGCAGGAACACGAGCTGTCCGGCGGCACTGCCGGCGGTGAGGATGCCGATGACCAGGCCGCGGCTCTTGGCGAACCAGGTGTTGGCGATGGTGGCGGCGAAGACCAGCGCCATGGATCCGGTGCCGAGCCCGATCAGCAGCCCCCAGGTCAGCAGGATCTGCCAGGACTGGGTCACGAAGACCGTCAGGGCGCTGCCGGCGCCGATCAGCACCAGGGCCACGGCCGTGACGGCGCGGATGCCGAAGCGTTCCATCAGGGCTGCCGCGAACGGCGCCGTGAGCCCGAAGAGCACGAGGTTGATGCTGACCGCGGCCGAGAGCACGGTGGTGGACCAGCCGAACTCGTTCTGCAGCGGCACCATCAGCACCCCCGGCGCTGCCCGGAACCCGGCGGCGCCGACCAGCGCGAGGAAAGCCACGGCGGCAACAGTCCACGCCGGGTGGATGCGGCGCCGGACCGGCGCGGGGGTCATGGTTTCAGGGGCGCTCATGCGGCGGTTCCGTTCTGGTCAGGGGTCGCGGTGCCGGACGTGGCCAGGGGCACGGGGTCCGCGGTGCGGGAGAGGCTGTGCCAGCTCGTGTTGGTGGCCGTCAGCGGTTCCCCGCAGGCCGTACACGTGTCCGCCGAGGAGGTCCTCTCCCCGCAGCCGGTGTGGATGACGAACATGTGCGCCTGCCCGGAAGGCGCCGGGAGGTGCTTTTCGGCCCAGATCACGACGGCGTTGAGCACCGGGAGGGCGTCCTCGCCCTTGGCGGTCAGGACGTATTCCTGGCGGGTGCGGCCGCCGTCGTCGTAGGGCCGCCGGGTGAGGAGCCCGGCCTCCACGAGCCCGGCGAGCCGCTTGGTGAGGACGGAATCGGCCGCCCCGAGCCGGGCCTTCATGGCCTCGAAGCGGCCGTTGCCGAAGAACACCTCGCGCAGGACCAGCATGCTCCAGGGATCGCCGAGGATGTCGAGGCCGCGGGCCATGCTGCAGGTCCGCTGGGACCAGTCGGATCGGAGTGCCATGCGGCCACCCTAGCTGACTCTCTTAGAGAAAGCTAGGGTGGCCGCGTTCGGCGCACCGGACTGACGCCTGCGCGGCGGTCAGCTAGGGGTGCAGTTAGCTGCCGGCGTCCAGGGAGGACAGCGCGGCGTCAAGGTCGGCGATCAGGTCCTCGACGTCCTCAATGCCGCAGGAGAGCCGGATCAGGTTGACCGGAACCGCCAGTTCGGTGCCCTTGACCGAGGCGTGCGTCATTTCCGAGGGGTAGTTCATCAGCGATTCGATCCCGCCCAGGGACTCGGCCAGGGTGAAGACGGAGGTCGATTCGGCCACCTTGCGTGCCGCGGCCTCGCCGCCCTTGAACTGCACGGAGATCATGCCGCCGAATTTCTTCATCTGCTTCTTGGCCAGCTCGTGGCCCGGGTGGGAGGGCAGGCCCGGGTACAGCACGGCTTCGACCTCGGGGCGCTCCAGCAGCCATTCGGCCACGGCCTGGGCGTTGTCGCTGTGCCGGTCCATGCGCACGCCGAGGGTTTTCAGGCCGCGCGTGGTGAGGAAGGCGTCCATCGGCCCGGACACGGCGCCGACGGCGAACTGGACGAAGCCGATCTTCTCGGCCAGCTCGGGGTCGTTGACCACGATCGCACCGCCGACGACGTCCGAGTGGCCGCCGATGTACTTGGTGGTGGAGTGCACCACGATGTCGGCGCCGAGGGCGAGCGGGGTCTGCAGGTACGGCGAGGCAAAGGTGTTGTCCACCACGAGGAGCGCGCCGGCGTCGTGCGCCACCTTGGCGAGCGCCTCGATGTCGGTGATCTTCATCATCGGGTTCGACGGCGTCTCCACCCACACCAGGCGGGTCTTGCCGCCGCCGTCGGCCGTGCCTCCGGCTGCTACGGCGGACGCGACGGCGTCGAGGTCGGACATGTCCACCGGGGTGTTGCCGATGCCCCACTCCCCCAGGACCCGGCTGATGAGCCGGTAGGTTCCGCCGTAGGCGTCGTTGCCGAGCACAATGTGGTCACCGGGGCGGGTGAGGGCGCGGATCATCGAGTCCTCGGCGGCCAGGCCTGAGCTAAAGGAGAACGCGGCGCTCCCGCCTTCCAGCGCGGCCAGCTGCTCCTGCAGCGAGTCACGGGTGGGGTTGGTGCCCCGGCCGTATTCGTAGCCGTCCCGCAGCCCGCCGATGCCGTCCTGGGCATAGGTCGACGAGAAGTGCACGGGGGGCACCACCGCCCCGGTGCGGGGCTCAAACGCCTGTCCGGCGTGGATGGCGCGGGTGTTGAAGCCCGGGATTTTCGAGGAAGAGCTTTCAGGCACAGACATGGGACTCCTTGAACTGGTCAGTTGCTGAGGTACGCGAGGAGGTCGTGGCGGGTCAGGATCCCCACCGGAGCGCCGACAAACGTCACCATGAGGGTGTCAGCGTCGGAGAGGAGTTCGCGGGCGGTCGAGATCGATTCGAGCGAGCCGATCACGGGGAGGCGGGCCTCCATGTGTTCGGAGATTTTGTCCGAGAGTTTTGCCTCGCCGCGGAAGAGCTTGGCCGTCAGCGTGCGTTCGTCCACGGCGCCAAGGACCTCGCCCATGACGACGGGCGGTTCCTGGGACAGGACGGGGATGTGCGAGACGCCGTACTCGTTCATGATGTTGATGACATCGCGGACGGACTCGTTCGGGTGGATGTGGACGAGGTCCGGGAGTTCACCGGTTTTGGCCTTGAGGATCTCGCCCACCGAGGCCTCGTCCCCGCTGGCCAGGAAGCCGTAGGAGCGCATCCACTGGTCGTTGAAGATCTTCGCCAGGTAGCCGCGGCCGGAGTCCGGCAGGATGACCACGACGACGGCTTCCACCGGGAGGTCCTTGGCGACCTCCATCGCAGCCACGACGGCCATGCCCGAGGACCCGCCCACCAGCAGCCCTTCCTCGCGCGCCAGCCGGCGCGTCATCGCGAAGGAATCGGCGTCGCTGACGGCAATGACGTCGTCCGGGACGGACTTGTCATAGTTGGCCGGCCACATGTCCTCCCCGACGCCTTCGACGAAGTACGGGCGGCCCGTGCCGCCGGAGTACACCGAGCCTGCGGGATCCGCGCCGATGATCTTCACGACGCCGCCCTCGGCCCCGGGCCGCCCGGCGGAAACTTCCTTGAGGTACCGGCCGGTGCCGGTGATCGTGCCCCCGGTGCCGGCGCCGATCACGCAGTGCGTGATGCGGCCGTCGGTGTCATGCCAGATCTCAGGGCCGGTGGTCTCATAGTGGCTGGCCGGTGCGGCCGGGTTGGAGAACTGGTCCGGCTTGTAGGCTCCCGGGATTTCGGTGACGAGCCGGTCCGAGACGCCGTAGTAGCTTTGCGGGCTGTCCGGCGGGACGGCGGTGGGCGTGACCACCACTTCGGCGCCGTAGGCCTGGAGCACGGCCCGCTTGTCTTCGCCGACCTTGTCCGGCACCACGAAGATGCAGCGGTAGCCCTTCTGCTGCGCCACCAGCGCCAGGCCAACGCCGGTGTTGCCCGAGGTGGGTTCCACGATGGTGCCGCCTGGCAGGAGCTTGCCCGTTCGTTCGGCCTCCTCGATCATCTTCGCCGCGATGCGGTCCTTGATCGAACCGCCGGGGTTCAGGTATTCGAGCTTTACCAGGATGGTGGCTGCGATGCCATCGGTCACGTGGTTGAGTTTGACGAGCGGCGTATGGCCGATGAGGTCCAGAACGGACTGGGCGTACTTCATAGGTACAAAGCTACCGTCTCCGGCGGGGATGCACCTCGGCGCGGCGACGCCTCCAGCAGGTGCGAGGATATGGCAGTGAAGAGGATCGCCCGGCTGAAGAAGCTCAGGAGCTACGCGCTGCCCGCGGGCATGCTGCTGGCGGGGTGCGCGGCGCTGGCCACCGGGCTGTTGCCGGTCCCCGCTTTTCAGGAGCTGGCGGCAAGGACCGTGCCGGTGCTGGCGTTCGTGGTGGCGATGTCCCTGGTCACGGAGTTGGTGGATGAGGCCGGGCTCTTCCGCGTGGTCACGGAGAGGCTGGCCGCCCTGGGCCGCGGCCGGGTCCTGTTGCTGTGGTTCCTCGTCATCGCACTCGCCACCGTTTCCACGGTGTTCTTGTCGCTGGATACGACGGCGGTGCTGGTGACTCCCGTCGTCGTGCTGCTGGCAATCCACGCCCGCATTCCGCCGCTGCCGTTCGCGCTGACCACAGTGTGGCTGGCGAACACGGCCTCGCTGCTGCTGCCGGTCTCCAACCTGACCAACCTGCTGGCGCAGGACCGGCTCAAGCTCAGCCCCGCCGCGTTCGCTTCGCTGGTGTGGGCCCCGGCCCTGGTGGGCATCCTCGTGCCGCTGGTGCTGCTGTGGCTTCCGTTCCGGAAGGATCTGCGCGGCAAGTACGGACCGCAGCCGGTCCATAGGGTGCGGGACCGGGTGCTGCTGTACGCGGCATCCGGGGTCATGGTGGTCCTGCTTCCGGCGCTGGTCTCCGGGGTTCCGGTGCAGATCCCGGCGCTCGCGGCAGCCGCGGCCCTGCTCCTGCTGTTCCTCTGGAGGCGGCGCTCCGCCCTGCGCTGGTCCATGGTTCCTTGGCGCCCGCTCATGCTCACGTCCGGACTTTTCATGGTGGTGGAGGCCCTGCACGCCAACGGGCTCACCCGGTTCCTGTCCGGGATCGCCGGTACGGGCGAGAGCCTGCCGGCGCTCCTGCAGCTCGCCGGCCTGGGTGCGGGGGCAGCCAACGCCGTGAACAACCTGCCCGCCTATTTGGCCCTGGAACCGGTGGGCGGTTCCCCGGCCCGGCTGGCGGCCCTGCTGATCGGCGTGAACCTGGGCCCGCTGGTGACCCCGTGGGCTTCCCTGGCCACGCTGCTGTGGCACGAGCGGCTCCGTGCCCTCAACGTGGAGATCCGCTGGGGAGGCTTCGCCGTGGCCGGTGTAGCGGCCGTCGTCCTCACGGTCCCGTTGGCGGTCGTGGCACTGTGGCTCACGACGGGGATGCACTGAGCTGCATGCCCTGAGGTGGATGTACTTCAGTGCCAGCGCGCCCGTCGGCGGCGTCAGGCGCCGATGTCATCCGCCGCGGCGCCGGCGCCGCCCTCACGCGGGGCGCTCTGCCAGAGACCGACCACATTGCCTTCGGTGTCCCGGAAGTAGGCGGCCCAGCCCATAGTGCCGACTTCCTGCCGTGGGGAGACAGTGCTGCCGCCCAAGGAGTTGATCTTCTCCAGCGCCGCGTCAATGTCATCAACGTCCACGGTGACCACCGGGGACGTGAGGTCTCCCTCACGGTGGAACATGCCGCCGTTGATGGAGCCCGCAACGGAGGGCATGCCCGTTGCATCCGTCGGCGTCGTCTTGATCATGGAGTAACTCATCTCGGGCACCGAGCTGACCTCCCAGCCAAACGCCGAACTGTAGAACTCCCGTGCGCGGCCCTCGTCGTCTGCGGGGATTTCAAAATGTACAACTCCACCAGCCATCACACTCTCCCAAGAACAAGGATTCGGGCCACGAGGCAGGCGTGGACGCTCCACGCCCCAGCCGGATCTTAGTCCCGGCAGCGCTGGAGGTTTAGGGCCCTACGGCCCATGCTCCGCACAGGCAGATGCGGCCGCTGTCAGGGGGACATGGGAACATGTTCGAATGACCGTTGCAGACGTCCCCGCAGGCATTGCCGCCGCGGCGGACGCCTCACTGCGGTGGCGCCCGGGCGGCCCGTTCGACTTGATGCAAACCATCGGCACGCTCCTGCGCGGCCACGGCGACCCGTCCATCCGCACCGCCCCGGACGGGGTCTGGCTCGCGTTCACCACCCCGCACGGTCCGGCCACGCTGCGCCTGGCAACCGCCGGGCCGCGGGCGGACCCGGCAGTGGACGCGCAGGCCTGGGGCCCCGGAGCGGTGGACGCCGTCGCCTCCGTTCCGCGCATGCTCGGGAGCGAGGACGACTGGTCCGGCTTCGACGAGCCCGAGTTCCACGCCACGCTTCCGCGCATGGTGGTTGAAGCCCGACGCCGGAACCCCGCGATCCGGCTGCCTGCAACCGGCCGGATGATCGACTCACTGGTGCCGACCATCCTGGAGCAGAAGGTCACGGTCATCGAGGCCCGCCGCGGCTACCGCTACCTGATGTACCGCTTCGGGACGGCGGCGCCGGGTGCCGGCACGGTGGCTCCCGCCAATCTGCTGGTCCAGCCGACGGCCGCGCAGTGGCTGCACATTCCGTCCTGGGAATGGCACAAGGCCGGCGTGGGCCCGCAGCGTTCGGCAACCATCATGCGGGCGCTGCGTTCCGCCGTCGCGCTTGAACGGCTCGCCGCGCTGCCCGCTGCGGAGGCAGGGGCCAAGCTGCAGACCCTTCCCGGAATCGGGGTGTGGACGGCGGCGGAGGTGGTGCAGCGCACGCACGGCTGCCCGGATTCGATCGCGGTGGGCGATTACCACCTCGCGGCCTACGTGGGCGCCGCCCTGACCGGCCGACGCACCGACGACGCCGGCATGCTCAGGCTGTTGGCCCCTTGGGCAGGGCACCGGCAGCGTGTGGTCCGGATGATCGGCCTGAGCGGCTTCCGGAAACCGACCTTCGGCCCGCGCATGACCATCCAGGACCACCGCGGCCACTGACCCCCACCCCGCGTTGCTGTCAGAGGCCCAGCCGGGCCGCGGCCTCCTGGCGCATGTCCACCTTGCGGATCTTGCCGGAGACGGTCATCGGGAAGCTCTCGCGGACGTCCACGTAGCGCGGAATCTTGTAGTGCGCGAGCTTGCCGCGGCAGAACTCGGCCAGGCTGGCGGCGTCCATCGGAGCGGCCCCGGGCTTCAGGATGACGCAGGCCATCAGTTCCTCGCCGTACTTGGCGTCCGGGACGCCGATCACCTGCACGTCCTGGATGTCCGGGTGGGTGTAGAGGAATTCCTCGATTTCGCGCGGATAGATGTTCTCACCGCCACGGATCACCATGTCCTTGATCCGGCCTTCAATCACGATGCAGCCGTCCGCGTCCATCCGGGCGAGGTCCCCGGTATGCATCCAGCCGTCGGCGTCGATCGCCTCGGCCGTCTTGTCCGGCTGGTTCCAGTACCCCCGCATCACGGCGTAGCCGCGCGTGCAGAGTTCACCGATCCCGCCGCGCTCCAGCACTTCTCCCGTCACCGGGTCCACAATCCGGCTCTCCAGGTTCGGCATGGTCCGGCCCACGGTCTCGGTCCGCTGGGCCATGGTGTCCACGCTCCGCGTCATTGTGGACACCGGCGAGGTCTCCGTCATGCCGTAGCAAATGGCGACGTCTGTCATGTTCATTTCGGTAATGACCCGGTTCATCACCTCGATCGGGCACAGCGATCCGGCCATCACGCCCGTGCGCAGTGTCGCGAGGTCGTAGGAGGCGAACTCCGGCAGGGCGAGCTCGGCGATGAACATGGTCGGCACCCCGTACAGCGAGGTTCCGCCGAAGTCCTGCACGGCCTCCAGCGCCGAGGCCGGCGTGAACGCCCGGCCGGGGATGATGGTGGCGGCGCCGTGGCTGAGGGCCGCCAGGTTGCCGATCACCATGCCGAAGCAGTGATAGAAGGGCACCGGGATCACTACGCGGTCGTGTTCTGTGTAGCCCAGCTGCTCGCCGATCGAGTAGCCGTTGTTGAGGATGTTGTGGTGCGTCAGCGTGGCGCCCTTCGGGAAACCGGTGGTGCCCGAGGTGTACTGCAGGTTGATGGGATCGTGCGGGTCCAGTTCCGCCATGCGCGCCTTCAGGGCGGAATGCCCGACGTCGTCAGCCCGCTTGAGCAGCTCGGCGTACGTGCGCTCCGCGTCGTTTTCGGGTTCGCCCGCAGTCAGCCCGGCCAGGCCGGCATCCGGGAGGAAGACCAGCTCGCGCAGGTCCGGGCACGCCGCCAGCGCCTGCCGCGCCATCCCGGTGTAGCCGCTGTTCCGATCCGACGGCGCGGAGACCAGCATCCGCATGCTGTTCTGCTTGACCACGAACTCGAGCTCGTGGCTGCGGTAGGCGGGGTTGACGTTGACCAGGATCGCCCCGATCTTCGCGGTGGCGTACTGCAGGATGGTCCATTCGGCGCAGTTGGGGCTCCAGATGCCAATCCGCTCGCCCTTCCCGACGCCCAGGGCGAGGAGCGCACGAGCCAGGCGGTCGACGTCGTCGTTCAACTTGGAATAGCTCCACCGCCGGGCCTCTTCGCCGGGCACCGCGGCCGCCTCGATCAGGGCGTCGTGGTACGGGAACCGCGCCGCAATCCGTTCGAAATTCGCGCCAATGGTGTCCTCGAGCAGCGGAACGTCAGTGTCCCCGGCTGTGTAAGCAAGCATGATGAGACGCTACCAACTGACCGGAGGCAAAAGAAGAGCAAAGCTTGGAAGTCCTATGAAATCTTGGGTCATCTTCCGGTGCCGGCGCGGCGGCCCGGTAGGGTAATTGCCATGAGTGCACCCGTTGATCTTCAGGCCATTTTCATTCCCAACGACGGCGAATTCTTCCGCGTGAAGCTCGCCCTGGAAATCGCGATTGACGAGGTGGTCAACGAGCCCGGCTGCATCCGGTACGAGCTCACCGAGGCCAGCGAGGACAAGCTCGTGCTGACCGAACGGTGGGCCAGCCAGGCGGACCTGGACAAGCACTCCAAGGGCACGGCCGTCCAGGACCTGAACGAGTCCCTCAGCGCGCTGCTGGCCGAGCCGGTCAAGCTGAAAATGCTCTAGGCACCCGCCCCTCAACAACGCCAAAATGCGGGGTCACTCCGCGCCCATCCTTGAAGGATCCATGGGCGCGGAGTGGCCCCGCATCGCTTTCAGCCGAGGAATTAAGCCGGGGAGTCAGGACTCCGGAATCTGGGTCCCATCCTGGTTGGCCGCCGCGGCGGCGGCCTCTGCCTGCGAACGGGCCACGTGGGCGTGGACTTCTTCCATGTCCAGGGCCTTGACGGCGTCGACCACCTGCTCGAGCTGCTGCGCGTTCAGGGCGCCAGGCTGCGAGAACACCAGGACCTTTTCGCGGAAGGCCATCAGCGTGGGGATCGACGTGATGCCGGCCTCGGCAGCGAGCTGCTGCTCGGCTTCAGTGTCGACCTTGGAGAAGACGACGTCCGGGTGCTTCTCGGAGATCGCTGAGTATGTGGGGCCAAACTGCTTGCACGGGCCGCACCATTCGGCCCAGAAATCGACGAGGACAATGTCGTTATCCTCGACTGTCGATGCGAACTGTTCACCTGTGATGTCTACGGTAGCCATGAGTCAACGGTACGGGAGCCGGCATGGATTGTCCCCGGCATTTCGCTGTTGGCACATCCGGGCAGGCCGGCCCGGATGCTACGCCCAGGCGTGCGGGGCCGGACGCCTGGCGCCGGGCAGGGCGTTGGTTTCACGCCATTCGTGGATCCACTCGGGCAGCTCCAGATCCGCCGGCGGAGCGCCGAATTCGCGGATGATTTCCTCCTGGCTGACGGGTTTGCCCTTACTGAGAAGCCGGGTGGCGATGTAGGCGCGCGCGTAAACCTCGCCGTCCACCACCATCCGCTGCTCGAAGTAGATGGCCTTCGAGTCGAGGCCGATGATCCTGGATTCGATGGTGTATTTCTGCCAGAGCTGCAGCGAACGGCGGAAGGCGATGGTCTCCCCCGCCGCCACCGGGGTCCAGCCCCTGCGGCGCATCTTTTTCCAGGTTCCGCTGCGGGCCATGAGATCGAAGCGCCCGAGGTCCATGAGCGAGAAGTACATGCCGTTGTTGACGTGCATGGCGATGTCGATATCCGTGGGCAGGACCCGCAGCGGCAGCGAGGAGTTGCCCCAGATGCTCAGGGGTGAGCGGCGCGAGGACGTGAACAGCAGCAGGAGGGTCCGGAATAGGAGGTGCATGACTCAATGTTACCCGTGAGTAACAAACGTGCCAAGGGGCGGGCTCCGGGCCTAATGTTGCGCGGTCAGGACCGAGACTGTGGCCTTGGTGCCAACACCGCGAATCGTCCAGCAGTTCCCAGCGCCGATTACCTCCAACGATTCCAGGTCCCTGTGGTGTAGGACCAGGGCAGTGTTCTCATCCACGGCCGCCGCACGGTCCACGAGGCCTTTCGCCACCGCGCCAACCGCCCGGCTTAGAGTTCCGGCCTGCGCGGCGTGGACGTCGACCGCGAAAGGCACCAGTCCAAGTCCGTCGCGGATTTCCAGTTCCTCGAGTCCCTCAGACCATTCGACCGGGCAGATTTCTGTGCCCCGGATTCGGTAGCCGCCGACAATCGCCCGCGCTGGCGCCACCATCGCCCCGGCGGAGAACCCCATATACGGCACGCCCTCCGAGACCATTCGACGGATGGCCTCCGCGGACGGCCGCAGGCCATCCAGGTATCCCGGCGTCGGGCCGCCCCCGACGACGATCCCGTCGACGTCGTCAAACGCGGCAGGATCCGCCTCCTTGTTGAAGTGGAGAAGGACCGGGAGCACCTCGCAGACGACTCGGGATTCCAGCGGCTTCAGATAGGCGGGCAAAAAGTATTCCGAACTGCCCTCGTGGTCAAAGAGAACCACGGCGATGCGAGGAACCCTGCCAGGCGCCCGGTGCCGGACTTCCTTGACGAACCGGTCGAAGACGGCAGGAGTGGTCACGGTGTCGGGGCCGCCGCCGACGAGCAAGATGGTCATGGCTTCAAGGTACCCGGATCCGGGGCAATCGCGATGGGCCAGGCGCATCTGAACCAGCCTCGGCCGACACCGCACTTGCTCGCGGCCCAGCCTGCGGATCGGGGCGAGGCGGGCGGCATCGCCGGATTCCGTCGGTGCGCGGACAGAATGGAGCCGACCGCCGGGGCGGCTCCGACGACCTCAACGATTGACCGGCCCGGACTGCGAGGAACATAATCGGAATCGGTACTAGCTTCACCACACGACTGCGCCGACCATGAGGCCGACGACAGAGCATTCAACGGAAAGCGGTCGACACTATGAGTACTGCCCATCACCCTGTCACTGCGACCGGCTGGACCGGTTGGGTCCGTTTCGCCGGAGTCATTCTGATCATCAACGGCGTTTTCAGCGGCCTTCAAGGCCTCGTCGCGCTCACCGGACCCGACACCTACTATTTGTCGACCCCCGGCACGCTGTTCCTCTTCGACGCGAAGGGGTGGGGCTGGTGGAATGTGGCAATCGGTGCGGGTCTGATCCTCACCGCCGTCGCGCTCTTCTCGGGTGCAGCGTGGGCTCGGATCGTTGCGGTCATCCTTGCGGGCGTCAGCGCGGTCGTTCAGTTGATGCTTATTCCGCAGCAGCCGTGGTGGTCCGTCATCGTCATCGCCGTCGACGTGCTGATCATCTACGCGATCATCGCCCACGGCGAGGAACTCAAGGCTGAACAGGCTCCTCCGCCAAGCAACCCGTAAGGCACCGAAACGGTCAGTCCGCCGCGATCAGCTCCACTTCGTAGCCGTCCGTATTCACGAGGTAGGCGGCGAAGTGGCCGGGACCGCCGGCGTGCGGATATTTCTCCGGAAATAACTCGGCCCAGCCGTGGCTGTGGCTCTCACCCGCCATGGCGTCCACATGTTCCCGCGTCCCGGCGCTGAACGCGAGATGGTTCAGGCCCGGCGCGGTGCGCTCATGCACGGTTCCGCTCAGGTCCGGGGACTGCTCGACGACGATATACGTTGGCCCGCGGCGCCAGCTGCACCGGTGGGCCCAGTCCTGGTAGGCCTCGTAGCCCAGCCGGGCCCAGCAGCCAGCCCCACTGGTCCCTGGCCCGTTGCAGGTCAGGTACCCAGAGTTCAACGTGGTGCAGGGCGCCGAAGTCCGCCGGTGCCCTCGGAACAGCTGCACCCGGAACAGCCGCCATCAGAACAGGATCCGTTGGAACAGGACGTGGTCCTGCCAGGAACCGGCAATCTGAAGGTACCGGGAGGCCAACCCGATCTCCTCAAAGCCGGCCCGCTTCAGGATCCGCTGCGACGGGGAGTTGTGCGGGAGCGTGGCGGCCTGCAGCCGGTGCAGGCCGAGCTCGTTCCGCGCGGTTTGGACGGCGAACTCCAGCGCGGCCGAGCCAAGACCCCGCCCGGTCATGTCCTTGTCCACCCAGTAGCCGAGGTGGGCGCTGAGGAACGGCCCCCGGACAATCCCGCTGAGGTTTATCACCCCGATGATGCGGGAACCATCCACGAGAACCCATGGCACGTCCGATCCCGCGATGAACAACCCGAGCTTGGATTCAATGCTGGCGGCCTGTCCGTTGACAGTGAAGAAGTCCTCGGACCGCACCGGCTCCCAGGGCGCCAGGTGCTCCCGGTTCCGCAGGTAGGCGTCGGCCAGCGGACCGGCGTCGGGCCTGCGCAGCACGCGCACGCGTACAGTCTCCGTCAGGGCGATGCTGTGCTCGGTCATCCGCAGACTCTAACGGTCATCCCGAACGGCTTCAATCAGCGTGCCCGGCAGTTCGAGCAAGGGCATCCTGCTTCATCTGCCCGGCTTGAGTTTTCGCCAGCCGCCGGCCCGGTTGTCCGCGATGATCTGCCGGAACATCGCAGTGAGGGCCTGCCCGGGGATGGCTTCCCCCTGGGTGAAAGCGACGGTGCGCGCGCTCTTGTTCTCGTGCCCGCCGGTGATGATGCCCTCCGGGTCCGGAACGATCCCGCCGTCGTACAGGAAGACGTTGACGTGGTCCTTGGCCGCGAGCAGGGCACAAATGTTGCCGTCCAGGACGAAGTAGGGCTGCGTGGTGCGCTTGATGGTCTCTTCGACCGCCGGGTCGGCGGCATGGACAAGTTCACGCACCTGAGCGCAGATATCCTGCTGCCAGTCCGGCAGTGCCGCGATGAACGCGTCAACCCGGGGGTCCCGCTGCGGGTCCTCAGGCGCTGGCATCATCGTCGTCCTCGTTCGGGTCGACGCCGCGAACGGTCACACTCTGCACGCCGGGCACATCCAGGAGGTAGGGGACGAGTTCCCGCAGCGGAAGATGACCATGGAAGCGGATGTCCATGAGGACGAGCGGCTTTTGTTCATCGCCCGCCTTATTGGTGCTCAGGATTGACGAGCTGAATCCCATGTTGGTGGCGATCTCCAACACTTGCCGCAGCACGCCCTGGTTGTCGGCATAGCCCAGGTGCAGGACCCGGTGGGCGTCCGGGGTCGGGATCTTCCGGATTAAGGGAGAGACGACGTACAACGTGATGAGGTGGAAAACGGTCAGTGCAGCAGCTAGGGACAGCATTCCGGCCCCGCACGCCATGCCGACGGCGGCAGAAACCCAAATGCTGGCGGCCGTCGTCAGGCCGCGGACAACGTTCCGTCCCTTGAAAATCACCCCGGCGCCGAGAAAGCCGATGCCGCTGACGATTTGGGCCGCAATACGGGACGGGTCCATGGTGGCCCCAGGCGCCAGGGCGTAGACGAAGCCGTAGGCCGAGATAAGGGTGAAGGTGCAAGAGCCCAAGCCGACCAGGACGTGGGTGCGGTAGCCGGCGACCTTTTGCCGGACCTGGCGCTCGGTGCCAATCAGGGAGCAGAGGACAAATGTCGCCAGCAGCAGCCCGACTTCCACCAGCGTGGTTGGGGTATATAGCCCATATGCGTCCTGCATCCCGCCCTCCGGCCCGGCCCGAGAGTGGCTCCCCGATCCGGACGCCTGCAGCTCCGGCCAACTCTGATGTGCGCCAATGACTCTCGATGTTGATCGTACCGCCACCCCCTCATGGGGAGTAGTGGCCGGGGAGTAGCGATTGGTCTGGCCCGCTTAGAAGCCCGGGCCGACTTTGGTCCGGTCGAGGACCCCGGTGACCATACTGTTCCGGCGCGCCCCGGAGACGTAGCCTAGCGAGAATGGAAGACCCTTACGATCTTGAACGGTTCGTGACTGCGCAGGACTCCGGCGGAACGTACCGGCAGGCCTTGGCGGAGCTGAAGTCGGGCATGAAGCGGAGCCACTGGATGTGGTTCGTGTTCCCCCAGCTCGCAGGCCTGGGCCACAGCGAAACCGCCCGCAGATATGCCATCTCCTCCCTCGACGAGGCCCGGGCCTACATCCGGCACGACGTCCTTGGCCCCCGCCTGCGAGAGGTTTCCGCCGCCGTGGCTTCCATTGAAGGCCGGTCCGCGGTGCAGATTTTTGGCAGCATCGACGCGCGGAAGCTGCACTCGTCCATGACGCTGTTCCGGCTTGCAGCCCCCGGCGAGTCCGTGTTCCGCGACGTCTTGGACCGCTACTTCGACGGCGTGCCGGATCCCGCCACCGACCAGCTTCTGGAAGGGCACACAGGCGATCCCGACCCGGCGGACGGTTAGCTGTCCGTGGTGGCCACCGGCCGGGCCTCGCAACCGGGAACCACCTCACCACAGGCAAACGACTTCACGAAAGCTCCTTCTTCGTCAACCGCGGACCGGACTACCCCACGTTGGCTCCGCGCCGAAAACTGAGATTTTGCCCGCAGTGGAGTGTTGCCGGCCTGTGCTACCGGCCGGGCACCCCTGCTTCAGCGGCGGCGGCCGCCGCCTCGATGCGGGCCCGGTGAACGGCCCACTCCTCGGGCGTGCGCACCGAAAGGTTGGGATCCCCCGGGCGCTGCCCGGCTCTGCCGTCGATGAGCTCGCGCAGGATGTCGGCGTGTCCGAGGTGGTGGGCGGTCTCCACGCACATGTGCACGAGGATCTGCTGCAGTGTCACGTGCTTGCGCTCATCCGGCCACCAGGGCACGACGCCGGGCGCGTCCAGCGGGAGTTCATCGATGGTGGCGTCGCTGTGGGCGGCCGAGAGCCGGTGCAGCTCCGTGATCTGCTCCCGTGTCTCGCCGTGGGCTGCCCACATGTCGGCGTCCGGCTCCGCGTCGTCGGCGAACCATGGCAGTTCCAGGTCGCTGGGACGGCCGAAGACCTCGCCAAAGTAGCCCAGTTCGACGCTGGCCACGTGCTTGACCAGTCCCAGCAGGCTGGTTCCGGTCGGAGTGAGGGGCCGGCGCGCGTCGTACTCGCTGAGGCCTTCGAGCTTCCCGAGGAGGTCTGCGCGCCGGGTGCGCAGATATGTGTGCAAGATCGCTTTGTCGTCCATGACCGGCACTATACCGAACGCGCGGGGCCGTCCCGAGGGAAGCGAGGTTTCATAAAACGTATGGAATAATTGCACCAACGGGCCTCGGGGGGAGGCCCCGAGCGACAGGACACCCAGGGTGAGTCTCGGTTACAGTGCAAACCGCGTTCGGCCCGCCGCCGCAGTTCTTCTGGCCGCGGTTCTCCTCGCCCTTCTGACAGCCTGCGAATCCGGCACGGATGCGGCGGGCGGAACCCCGGCGGCCGCTGCCGCCGGAACGTCTCCGACGGCCGCTGCTCCTGCATCGCCCGCGGCGCCCGTGGGCCTGCAGGGAACGACCGAAATGAATGGGTACTTCCAGCCGATGCGCTACACGGCTGTCGACGGCGACACCTGGGAAGGAATCGCCGCCCACTTCCGGATGACTCCCGAGATCCTCAGGAGCTTCAACGAACCGGTATCCGTTGCCGAGGGAGAGGTCATCGACCTCAGAGGCGTGGAGGTGCCGCAGCTTGGGGCCGGCGGAAGCGTGACCGGCCAGGACGGGCAAGGGCGGCTCCTGTATACGGCGATTGCAGGAGACACCCCCGCTGGCATCGCGAGCCGCTACGGCGTCCCGCTCTATGCGCTGCGGATAGCCAATCTGAACCTGCTGACCGGCCGCGAATGGATTCCGCCCGCCGGCACAACGGTAACCATCCCAAATCCGCCGCTTGACTGAGCCGCGGACTTTCGCGGGCGGGCCCGAACTTGGGTGGGCCCTGAAAGCCGAAGGCAAAGAAAAAGCCTCCGAAACCAAATGGTTCCGGAGGCTTTTCCAAGGGTGGCAGATGAGGGATTCGAACCCCCGTAGGCGTTGCCAGCTGATTTACAGTCAGCCCCCTTTGGCCGCTCGGGTAATCTGCCGAACTTCAAAAGAAGATCACTCGCGGTTTCCAGTCCCAGAACGCCTGTTTCCAGTCCGTTCCGCTTCCAGCACCCGCGGGCAAGACAACTTTACAGAACTTCCGCCGAAGAATCGAATCGGCGCACCCATCGGCCAAAAAAGGGCCAAAAATGGGCCAAAATGCCCGGAAATTCAGGCCTCTCCGAGAAGGCGTCCGGCCAGCCGTGCCTCGAATCGTGCCGCCTGCTCTTCGGTGACCTGGTTCAGCTCGACGGCGCGGGCCAGGTCCGTATGGACACCATCCAGACGGGCTGACGCATCGGGGGCCGGACTCAGAATGATGGAAGCCGCCAGTGCGGCGGCGGCAACGGAGGTCGCCGTCACGGCCAGCGTGCTGGCAGCGGCGGCGGTAGTGCGGGTGACGTAACGGACGGCCTTATGGTGCATGTTCTTGCCTTTCAGCAGCAGTTCCAACCCTTGCAACTCTTCCGAGCCTGGCTTCGTTCCCGCCGTGATTGAGCTATGAGCGGACTGTGAAAGTAGTCCCGCCCGGCCGCCCTCCAGAACGAGGGCATCCGTACTAGGCTGGAATGCAGACATCCCGGCCTCACATCAGGCACCCGGCTAACCATCAGGAGGAAAGTCATGGCAGGCGAATCCACGTTCGACGTCGTCAGCAAGGTAGACAAGCAGGAAGTCGCCAACGCGCTGAACCAGGCACAAAAGGAAATTGCCCAGCGCTACGACTTCAAGGGCGTCGGCGCTGAGGTTGATTTCAGTGGCGAGAAGATCCTGATGAAGGCAAACTCAGAGGAGCGGGTGCTGGCGGTGCTCGACGTGCTGCAGTCCAAGCTCATCCGCCGCGGCATCTCGCTGAAGTCCCTCGACACCGGCGAGCCCTACGCCTCCGGCAAGGAATTCCGGCTCGAGGCCTCCATCAAGGAGGGCATCGCCCAGGACCTCGCCAAGAAGATCAACAAGCTGATCCGGGACGAGGCCCCTAAGTCCGTCAAGTCGCAGATCCAGGGCGACGAGCTCCGGGTGACGTCGAAGTCCCGCGATGACCTCCAGGAGACCATGAACCTGCTCAAGGGCTTCGACGAGGCCGACCTGCAGTTCGTCAACTTCCGCAGCTAGCGGCCCGTCCGCGGCGCAAGTTTCCTCACGACGCGCAAAAGGGCCCGCGACACCGGTATTCCGGTGTCGCGGGCCCTTTTGCATGTCACGAAACTATTCGCGCGTCGCCAGACACTTCGCGCGTCGCCGGCGAATTTGCGCGTCGCCAGACCCGCAGCTAACCAACTAGCTGAGCGGGCGGCCGGCCATCCGCTCCAGCCGGCCGATCCGCTCGGCCAACGGCGGGTGGGTGGAGAACATCTTGGCCACGCCGCCGCCGCGGAACGGGTTGGCGATCATCATGTGGGAGGCGTTGACCAGCCGCTGGTCCTGCGGCAGCGGCGCCAACTGCACACCCTGCTCGATCTTGCGCAGGGCGGAGGCGAGCGCCAGCGGATCTCCGGTCAGCGCCGATCCGTCCTCATCGGCGTCGTACTCCCGCGTCCGCGAGATGGCCATCTGGATCAGGGACGCGGCGAACGGGGCCAGCAGCGCCATCGCGATCGCAGCGAACGGGTTCGCGTTGCGGCGGTCCCCGCCCCCGAACAGCAGCATCATCTGCGCCACCGAGGTGATGACGCCGGCGACGGCGGCGGCCACCGACGCCGTCAGGATGTCCCGGTTGTAGACGTGCATCAGTTCATGGCCCAGGACGCCGCGCAGCTCACGGGCGTCCAGCAGCCTCAGGATGCCCTCCGTGCAGCACACCGCCGCGGTCTGCGGATTCCGGCCGGTGGCGAAGGCATTCGGCGCCATGGTGGGCGAGACGTAGATCCGCGGCATCGGCTGGTTGGCCCGGCCGGACAATTCCCGGACGATCTGGTACAGCTGCGGCGCCTCGGCCTCCGTGACCGGATAGGCCTGCATGGCACGGATGGCCAACTTGTCACTGTTCCAGTACCCGTAGGCCGTGGTGGCGACGCCGATCAGGGCCATGATCCAGATCGGCGCGGCACTGCGCGTGCCGGCGGCGATGAACGCCCCGAGGCCAAGCAGCACCGCCCACAGAACCCCGAAGAGTGCCGCGGTTTTAAGTCCGTTGTGATGCTGGTGCACTGCTCCTCCTGATGCCCTGCACTGCAGGCTGATGCCCGGTACTTCAATGAACTACCAAGAAAGGCTGATGCCCGGTACTTCAATGAACTACCAAGAAAAACGAACCGCTACGGCACCGGGTTCCGTGCGTCGTACCGCAGGAATCCGGACTGCAGGTGGGCCAGCGTCCAGGCGACCGCAATGCACATCACGCCGCCGAGCAGCAGGACCCATCCCTCGTTCAAAAGTTTAGTCGCGCCGCCCGCCAGCATGTCCCCGATCCGGGGTCCGCCGGCCACCACCACCACAAACACGCCCTGCAGCCGCCCGCGCAGGTGGTCCGGGGTGGAGGCCTGCAAGATGGTGGTGCGGAAGACGGCGCTGACGGAATCCGCGATCCCGGCGAGTGCGCAGCACAGGGCGGCGGGCAGCAGCCACACCGTCACGCCGTCGTCTCCGGAATGATCTGCGAGGACCACCACCAGGCCGAAGGCCGCCACCGAGGCGCCCCAGCCCATCACGGACCATACGACGGCGGCCCCCTGCCGGCGGACGCCGCCCAACGGGCCGGAGAACAGACCGGCCAGGAACGCCCCCACTGCCATCGAGGCCAACAAGATCCCCACCGTGGCCTCGCCGCCGCCGATCATCACGGCACCGATGGCGGGCAGCAGCGCCCGGGGCTGGGCAAAGATCATGGCGACGAGGTCGATCACGAATGTCATGCGGAGGTTGGGCCGGGTGCCAAGGAAACGGAATCCCTCCACCACGGAACGCAGCCCGGCCGGCCTGGCATGCTTTCCGGGCGGCATGGGGGGCAGCTTCAAAAGCGCCCAGAACGCAAACGCGAAGGTGACGACGTCGATCGTGTACGTCCAGCCGAACCCGACCCACGCCACGAGCACCCCGGCCAGCAGCGGGCCGGCCGTCATCGTCAGGCCGAAGCTCATCATGTTCAGGGCATTGGCGGCCGGCAGCAGCTCCTTGCGCACCAGCACCGGGATGATGGCGCTGCGGGCCGGCTGGTTGATGGCCTGGGCACCGCTTTGCACTGCCACGATCGCGTACAACAGCCACACGTTGCCCACCTGCAGCCACGCCTGGAGGGCCAGCGCGGCGGTGCTCACCCAGAGGACGGATGAAGCCAGCAGGGCCACGGTGCGGCGGTCGTGGGCGTCGGCGATCGAGCCGCCCAGGAGGCCGCCGAACACCAGCGGCACGAGGGCGAAGATGCTCAGCAGCCCCACGTAGAGGCTGTCCTGGGTCAACCGGTAAACCTCGAGGCTGACGGCCACCAGCGTCAGCTGGCTGCCCAGTGCGGAAACGGCCGAGCCCAGCCACAGACGGCGGAACGCAGGACTTTCGCGCACGGGGGTGATGTCCGCCAGAAGATTCTCCACCGGGCAACTCTAGCGGCGGGCAGCGACTGCACTGTGACGCGGCCGGAAAAGTTAGTCCCGCCTTATTGTGAGGCAGTCATAATAAGTGCTTGAATGGGGGTATGACGGTTTCCTCGGGCACCCACGACGCATGGGCAGCCGCCCTGCGTGCCCACGGCCGCCGGGTGACCAAGCAGCGCCTGGCCGTGCTGGCCGCCGTCGAACACCACCCGCATTCGCCGGCGGAGGCGATCCTTGCCGCAGCCCGGCAGGAATTGCCGGACCTGACCGCGCAGTCCGTCTATGTGGTCCTGGGCGATCTCACCGATCTGCACATGCTGCGCCGTTTCGAGCCCCCGCACTCCCCCGCGCTGTACGAGACGCGGGTGGGAGATAACCACCACCACGCCGTGTGCATCAGTTGCGGCCGCGTGGAGGACGTCGAATGCGCCGTGGGCCACGCGCCCTGCCTGACCCCGCACTGGGGCGCGGACGCCAAGCCGATGACCATCCAGATCGCGGACGTGCTGTACCAGGGCATCTGCCAGGACTGCCAGCGCACCCAACAGCTTCCCTCCGACCGAAACTAAGAAACCCAACCAAAGGAGAACGATGACCGAGATCATCTCTGCGCCCGCCGTGTCCACAACACAGTCCGGCGCTCCCGTCACTTCCGACGCCCACTCCAAGTCCGTCGGCGCCGACGGCGCGATCATCCTGACCGATCACTACCTGATCGAGAAGCTCGCGCAGTTCAACCGCGAGCGGGTCCCGGAGCGTGTTGTGCACGCCAAGGGCGGCGGCGCCTTCGGTAGCTTCAAGACCACCGAGGACGTCTCGAAGTACACCAAGGCCGCCCTGTTCCAGCCCGGGACGGAGACGGACATGCTCATCCGCTTCTCCTCCGTTGCCGGCGAGGCAGGCTCCCCCGACACCTGGCGCGACCCCCGCGGTTTCGCCGTGAAGTTCTACACCACCGAGGGCAACTACGACCTCGTCGGCAACAACACTCCGGTGTTCTTCATCCGCGACGGCATCAAGTTCCCGGACTTCATCCACTCCCAGAAGCGCCTCCCGGGCACCCACCTGCGCGACGCCGACATGCAGTGGGACTTCTGGACCCTCTCCCCCGAGTCCGCCCACCAGGTCACCTGGCTCATGGGCGACCGCGGCCTGCCGGCCTCCTGGCGTGAAATGCAGGGCTACGGCTCGCACACCTACCAGTGGATCAACGCCGAGGGCGAGCGGTTCTGGGTCAAGTACCACTTCAAGTCCAACCAGGGCGTCAAGTCCATGTCCGGCGACGAGGCCGAGGCCCTGGCCGGCGCCGACGGCGACTTCTACATCCGCGACCTCCAGGAAAACATTGCCGCCGGCAACTTCCCGTCCTGGGACCTGCACGTCCAGGTCATGCCGTACGAGGACGCCAAGACCTACCGCTTCAACCCGTTCGACCTGACCAAGGTGTGGCCGCACGCGGACTACCCGCTGATCAAGGTCGGCACCATGGAGCTGAACAAGAACCCGGAGAACTACTTCGCGCAGATCGAGCAGGCAACCTTCGCGCCGTCGAACTTCGTCCCCGGCATCGCCGCTTCCCCGGACAAGATGCTGCAGGCCCGCATCTTCTCCTACGCGGATGCGCACCGCTACCGCGTCGGCACCAACCACGCCCAGCTCCCGGTGAATGCGCCCCAGAGCCAGGTCAACAACTACAGCCAGGACGGCGCCGGACGGTACCACTTCAACGCTCCGTCCGTCCCGGTGTACGCACCGAACTCCGTGGGCGGCCCGGCTGCGGTTGAGCCTGGCGTTGCGGGCGGCGGCTGGGAGAACGACGGCGAGCTCACGCTCTCCGCGCACTCCCTGCACGCCGAGGACAGCGACTTCGGCCAGGCCGGCACGCTGTACCGCGAGGTGTACAACGACGGCGAGAAGGCCCGCCTGCTTGAGACCGTGACCGGCGCCGTCAGCGGCGTCAAGAACGCCAGCATCAAGGAACGCGCCATCGCGTACTGGACCTATGTCGACGCCGATTTCGGCGCCAAGCTGCGCGCCAACCTCGGCGCCGGCCAGGTTGAGTCCGACGCCGAGGCCGCCAACAAGGTCTGATAGCTGCGTCGACGGCCACTTGAAGGCCGGCCGCTTTGAGGGCCGGCTCAACGGGAGGCCGTTTGGGCCAACAGAACGCCCCGCCACGGACCTCCGTGGCGGGGCGTTCTGCGTTATCCACATGCGTGCGCGGGCCCCTCGCCACCGTGCACCGCGGCTCCGTAGGATTTGGGCATGACCGCATTCGCAGGCATTCCGGACGACGCCTTCCGGTTCTACGCCGATCTTGAACAGAACAACAACCGGGACTGGTGGCTGGAGCACAAGCCTGTCTACGACGCCGCGGTGAAAGGTCCGCTGACCCAGCTGCTGGCCGAGCTGGAGCCGCGCTTCGGCCCGGCCAAGCTCTTTCGCCCCAACCGGGACGTCCGGTTCTCGCCGGACAAATCGCCCTACAAGACCGCGCAGGGGGCCTTCGCGGCGCTGGACGAAGGAGTGGGCTTCTACATCCAGCTCAGCGCCGACGGCCTCCTGATCGGCGGCGGCTGCCACACCCACACCCCGGCCCAACTGGCACGCTTCCGCGGCGCCGTGGATGATCCCGCCAGCGGCGAGGCCCTGCGGGAGATCGTGCGCAAGGTCGAGGCAGCGGGGTTCGCGGTGGAGGGCGAACGCCTGAAGACCGTGCCGCGGGGCTTCGAGAAGGACCATCCGCGGGCGGAGCTGCTCAAGCACAAATCCCTCACGGCCGGGGTCAACGTGGGCCAGCCCGGCTGGCTTGCCGGACCCGGGGCGGTGGAGGAAGTGGCGCGGCGCTGGGAGGATTTGCGCCCGCTCGTGGAGTGGGAGGGCCGCTACGCCGCTCCCTGAGACTCAGCTCAGATGTGCTGGCCGTCGGTGGCCAGGCGCCGGTCGAGGTTGTTGAAGAAGACCAGCATCATCAGCTCAAAGGCCTTTGTGGCTTCCTCGGGCTGGTTGTTGACGACGAAATCGAACTGGAGCCCATAGAACGCGGCGGTGAACAGGCGGGCGTCGGTTTCCGCGAACTCCGGCTCGATGCCCTGGATGATGAGCCAGTCCCGGGCCTTCGCGTGCAGCATCCGGAAGTGTTCCTGGGCGGTGCCGCGCGGTACCGCCGCCACAACGTCCTGCGCTGTCGCCTCGAATTCAAGCCGGGCCAGGTGCCGGTTGCGCTGCGCCATGGTCCACTGCCAGGATTCCAGGAGGAAGGCCCGCCACGCGTCCCTGTCGATGTCCCTGACGTCGGTGGCGCGGATGCTGTCCAGCCGGGATTCGATGCCGCGGATGATCTCGTTGATCAGCTGTTCACGGTGGCCGAAGTGGTACACCAGGACGTAGCTGCTGACGCCCAGCCCGTCGGCGAGGCTGCGGAACGTCAGCTCCGCCAGCGTCTTGTCCATGAGGTAGTCGAGAATCGCCGATAACAACTCTAATTTGCGTTCCGGTCTTGCTGGGCGGGCCATGTGTCCATCTTAGGGAGCGCAGGCCAAACGCCGAAGTCGCCGGAACCGTGCGAAGACGCCGGAAGTTTCCAGCGAATTCGCTCGGCTCCGGCGACTTCGATGCGTCGGGAGCTGGTGCTCCCCCGGTCAGGAGCGGGTGAGCGCGTCTTCGTCGTCCGCCGCGGACGGTCCGGCCGCGTTGGCTATGCTCTCCTTGCCCGGGCCGTTCACGGAGGCGCGGGCCTCCGCGAACTTCTCGTTCAGCCGGGAATGGCGCTGACCGTAAGCGAAGTAGATCGCGATACCGATCACCAGCCAGATCGCGAAGAAGATCCAGGTTTCCACGGCGAGGTTCGTCATGAGGTACAGGCACAGGACGGCAGAGACGACCGGGAGCACCTTGCCGAACGGGACGCGGAAGGCCGGCTTCAGGTCGGGACGCTTCTTGCGGAGCACCAGGATGCCCAGGCTGACCATCACGAAGGCGGACAGGGTCCCGATATTGATCATTTCCTCCAGCAAGTCCACGTTGGTCAAGCCGGCAACGAGTGCCACTCCGGCGCCGCAGATGATCTGGAGGCGGGCCGGCGTCGCACGGATGGTGCTGGTCTTGGACAGGGAGCGCGGCAGCAGGCCGTCGCGGCTCATGGCGAGGACCACGCGGGACAGGCCCATCAGCAGCACCATGATCACGGTGGTGAGGCCCACCAGGGAGCCAAAGGCGATGACCTTGGCGGCGTCGGTATTGCCGACGGCCTCGAAGGCCGTGGTGAGCGTCGGGTTCTTGGCCTCAGCCAGCTTCGTGTAGGAGACCATGCCGGTCAGTGCCAGCGACACCAGGATGTACAGCACCGTGACGATCGCCAGGCCGCCGAAGATGCCGCGGGGCAGCGTCTTCTGCGGGTTCTTGACCTCTTCGGCGGAGGTGGCGACGACGTCGAAGCCGATGAAGGCGAAGAAGACCAGGGCGGCGCCGGCGAAGATGCCCAGGGTTCCGTACTGGGCGGGGGCCGCACCGGTCAGGAAGCCGAAGAAGGACTGCTTGAGGACATCGGCGGTTCCGGTGCCTCCGGTGGGTTCGGACGCCGGGACGAACGGGGCGTAGTTCTCGAACTTCACATAGGTGAAGCCGACCACGATCACGAACAGGACCACCGCGATCTTGATGAGCGTGAAGATGTTGCCGACGCGGGCAGAGAGCTTGGTCCCGAGGACCAGCAGCACGGTGAAGACGGCAACAATCAGGAAGGCGCCCCAGTAGAGGTCAACGCCGCCCAGCGAGATCGACGGCGGGATGTCCACGCCCATGAGCGCGAAGACCTTGCTGAGGTAGATGCCCCAGTATTTGGCGATCACGGCGCCGGCCGTGAACAGTTCAAGGATCAGGTTCCAGCCGATGATCCACGCAAGGATCTCCCCCATGGTCGCGTACGTGAAGACATAGGCGGAGCCTGCCACTGGGATGGCCGTGGCAAATTCGGCGTAGCACATGATGGCGAGCGCGCAGGTGACGGCAGCGATAGCGAAGGAGATGGTCACGGCGGGCCCGGCGAAATTCGCGGCGGCCTTGGCGCCGACCGAGAAGATCCCGGCGCCGACGGCAACCGCGACCCCCATGATCATGAGGTCCCACGTGCTGAGCGAGCGCTTCAGCCTGCGTCCGGGTTCATCGGCGTCGGACATGGACTGCTCGATGGATTTTGTCCGGAAAAGGTTCATAGAAAAGTCCGCAATCTTGGTAACTGGGTTTGGAAACAGACCTATCCATCGTAGTGTCCATCCACTGGGCGGCCAGATTTGTCCCACATAGTGAGACGCGAATGCGGGCCGTACCGGTGTTGCCGGCACGGCCCGCACGTCTGTCGGCTCGCTTTAGGCTGCCCTGTTCCGGCTCAGACCGGCCAGTTTTCCATCAGCGTAGAGCGGATCAGGAACCGCTTGCCTTCCGGCGCCTCCACTGAGAAACCGCTCCCCCGGCCAGGGACGACGTCAACCGTCAGGTGCGTGTGGCTCCAGTAGTTGAACTGCTCCCGCGACATCCAAAATTCCAGTGGCTGGGGCCGCAATCCGTCGGAGATGTCGAACAGGCCCAACAGGACGTCGGAGTCGCCGGTCAGGAACTCCCCCGCCGGATAGCACATGGGCGCGGACCCGTCACAGCAGCCGCCGGACTGGTGGAACATTAAGGGCCCGTGCTGTCCCCACAGCTTGCGGAGCAGCCCAGCGGCCGCAGGGGTGAGCGCCACACGCGAGAAGTCTTCGCCATGACGCGTGACGGCGGCGTCGAGCCTGGTCTGCGGCTGCGGCATCAGAACGTCAGCACCACTCTGCCGTCGATCTTGGCGTGCTTCATCTCGTCAAGAACGGCGTTGACTTCGGAGAGTTCCCGGGAGGAAACCGTGGGGTGGATCTTCCCCTGGGCATAGAAATCCAGGGCTTCCTCAAGGTCCTGCCGGGTGCCAACAATCGAGCCCCGGACGGTCAGCCCCTTGAGCACAATCTCGAAAATCGGCGCTGGAAAGTCGCCCGGCGGCAGCCCGTTGAACACGATCGTTCCGCCGCGTCGAGCCATCCCAATGGCCTGGCCGAACGCCGAGGGGTGCACTGCCGTGACCAGGACTCCATGGCATCCTCCTGTTTCGCGCTGGATAACTTCGGCGGGATCCTCGTGCAGGGCATTGACGGTCAGCTCTGCCCCGTGCTTCTTGGCCAGGGCGAGCTTGTCGTCGGCGATGTCCACCGCCGCGACCCGCAGCCCCATGGCCACGGCGTACTGGACGGCGATGTGCCCGAGCCCGCCGATCCCGGAGATGGTGACCCACTGGCCCGGCTTGGCCTCGGTCATCTTCAAGCCTTTGTATACGGTGACTCCCGCACAGAGAATCGGCGCCACCTCCGCAGGGTCAGAACCGGCTGGGATGCGGGCAGCAAAGCGGCTGTCCACCAGCATGTACTCGCCGAAGGAACCGTCCACACTGTAGCCGGCGTTCTTTTGGGTCTCACAGAGGGTTTCCCAGCCGGTCCGGCAGAACTGGCAGTCGCCGCACGCGGACCACAGCCAGGCGTTGCCCACGAGGTCTCCGACGGCGAGGTCCGTGACGCCTTCGCCGAGGGCCACCACTTCGCCCACGCCTTCGTGTCCGGGCACGAACGGCGGCGACGGCTTGACCGGCCAGTCACCTTCCGCAGCATGGAGGTCGGTGTGGCAGACACCCGTGGTGATGACCTTGACCAGCGCCTCGCCCCGGCCCGGGGCGGGAATGGGGAGGTCCTGGATCTGGAGGTCCTTGCCGAATTCAGTTACCACAGCAGCTTGCATTGTCGTCCTCATTGGCGAAATCCTTGCGTAGTTTTAGGCATAGTTTCTTAGGGCATATTGAGGGTTTGGTGTACTCCGTGGGGTGGCGGGAGGTGCTGCATGCCCGAGGGGTGGCCAGTGCGGGCAAATGGAACGGGCGGGGCGGATCACTGCCGATCCGCCCCGCCCGGGTCAATGCGGCTTAGAAGAAGCCGAGCTTGTTTTCGTTGTAGCTGACCAGAAGGTTCTTGGTCTGCTGGTAGTGGTCCAGCATCATCGAGTGGTTCTCGCGGCCGATGCCGGAGGACTTGTACCCGCCAAACGCCGCACCGGCCGGGTAGGCGTGGTAGTTGTTGACCCACACGCGCCCGGCCTGGATCTCGCGGCCGGCACGGTAGGCAACGTTGCCATTGCGGGACCAGACACCGGCACCGAGGCCGTAGAGGGTGTCGTTGGCGATCCCCATGGCGTCGTTGTAATCACTGAAGCGCGTCACGGACACCACGGGGCCGAAGATCTCCTCCTGGAAGATCCGCATCTTGTTGTGGCCCTCGAAAATGGTGGGCTGCACGTAGTAGCCGCCGGCCAGATCGCCGGACAGTTCGGCCCGGGCGCCGCCGGTGAGCAGCTTGGCGCCTTCCTGCTTGCCGATGTCGATGTAGGAGAGGATCTTCTCCAGCTGGTCGTTGGAGGCCTGGGCACCGAGCTGCGTCTCGGTGTCCAGCGGGTTGCCCTGGATGATTTTCTGCACCCGGGCGATGGCGTCGGCCATGAACGAGTCGTAGATGCCGTCCTGGACCAGGGCGCGGGACGGGCAGGTGCAGACCTCGCCCTGGTTGAAGGCGAAGAGCGTGAAGCCCTCCTGGGCCTTGTCGTAGAAGGCATCGTTGGTGTCGGCGACGTCGTTGAAGAAGATATTCGGGCTCTTGCCGCCGAGTTCCAGGGTGACCGGGATCAGGTTCTGGCTGGCGTACTGGCTGATCAGGCGGCCCGTGGTGGTCTCGCCGGTAAAGGCGATCTTGCGGATCCGCGGGCTGGAGGCCAGCGGCTTGCCCGCCTCGACGCCGAAGCCGTTGACCACGTTGAGCACGCCGGCCGGCAGGATGTCGCCGATGAGTTCCATCAGCACCAGGATCGAGGACGGTGTCTGCTCGGCGGGCTTCAGCACCACGGCGTTGCCGGCGGCGAGGGCCGGGGCGAGCTTCCAGACGGCCATGAGGATCGGGAAGTTCCAGGGAATGATCTGGCCGACGACGCCGAGCGGCTCATGGTAGTGGTAGGCGGTGGTGTCGTCGTCGAGCTGGGAAAGCCGGCCCTCCTGGGCGCGGACAGCAGAGGCAAAGTAGCGGAAGTGGTCCGCGGCCAGCGGAATGTCGGCGTTGAGGGTCTCGCGGATCGGCTTGCCGTTGTCCCAGGATTCGGCGACGGCGAGCATCTCGGTGTTCTCATCGATCCGGTCGGCGATCTTGTTCAGGATCGCGGCGCGCTCGGCCACCGAGGTCTTGCCCCAGGACGGTGCAACCTTGTGGGCGGCGTCCAGCGCCAGTTCGATGTCCTCGGCGGTGCCGCGGGCCACCTCGCAGAACACCTTGCCGGTCACCGGGGTGATGTTCTCGAAGTACTGGCCCTTGACCGGGGCAATCCATTCGCCGCCGATCCAGTTGTCGTAGCGGTCCTTGAAGGTGACCTTCGAGCCCTCGGTACCGGGCTGGGCGTAAACAGTCATTGCTAGCTCCTTTGCTGTGCAAGATGGGGGGCAGCTAGGCGCTTCCGGCCCCCGTTGCACCCAGCGTAGGCGCGCAAAGGTTGCAGTCAGGTTGCAAGCAAGTGACCCCGGTCACTCACCCGCCGTCCTTGCCTGCCGCGACGGGTCAGGCGCTCAGTTCCCGGTCCAGCCGTTCCAGATCGGCGACGACGGCGGCGCGCTTGGGCGAGCGCGGCGCCAGCAGCTTCAGCGCGGCGATGCGGACGTCGACGTCGTCCTTGGCCTCGGGCAGCGCGGCGTACTTCAGGAGCGATTCGGCGCTGCCGTCCGTCAGCAGGGCCTCGCGCATCAGCGCGGAGACCCTGGCCCGCAGCTCCACGATGCCGGGCGCCTCGGAGCGGGGCAGCACGGCGCCGCGGTAGATCTCCAGCGCTATCCGGTGGGCGCCGCGCTGCAGGCAGTCCAGCACCTGTCCGGCGTCGGGGACGAGGTCCAGCGGCAGGCGGTACGGGCGTGATTCTGGGACAGCACCGGGATGGAGCTGCTGAAGCACCTTGCGCAGCCGCACCATCTCCGCGCGCAGGGTCATGGTGAAGGCCTCCCCGGGGTACAGGAGGGCGCAGAGTTCCTCGGCATTCAGCCCTGCGGGGTGGCTGCTGAGCAGGGCCAGGATCTCGCTGTGCCGGGCGGACAGGGCCACGGTCCGGCCGTCAATGCTGAGCAGGGCCTGGTCGCGGCCGAGCAGCTGGAGGCTGTTGCGGTAGAGGCTGTTGGCCGCCGGCGCCCCGGCCGTCTTCGGCGCCGAGTTCCGCCGCCGGGACGGCGAGGACTGCCCGGCTGCGGCCAGCTGCAGCCGTTCCACCCGCAGATGCGCCTGGGCCGCGGCGACCGTCGCCTCAACGAGCGATAACGTATGCGGGGCCACGGCCGACTCTGTGCCGGTGATGTCCACGACCCCCAGCAGGGCGCCGGAATCAGGATCGTGGAACGGCACAGCCGTGCAGCTCCACGGATGAACCGAGCGCTTGTAGTGTTCGGCACCGGAGATCTGGATTCCCCGGCCGAGGGCCAGCGCGGTTCCGGGGGCGCTGGTGCCGACCGTCGCTTCGGACCAGTCGGCACCGGGGACGAACATCATGCCCTCGGCCCGGCGCTGCAGGGCGGCGTCGCCTTCAACCCAGAGCAGCCGGCCCACCTCGTCTCCCACGGCTACCAGCATTCCGCTGTCATGGCTCGGCAGGACCAGGAGCTTATGGATCACGGGCATGATGGCGGCCAGCGGGTGCTGGCGGCGGTATTCCTCGAGTTCCTCGCGGTCCAGGGCCAGCGGCGCCTCAGGGTTGTCCGGGTTGGCGAGCAGCTGTGCGGAACGCCGCCACGACTCCTGGATCAGGCTGCTGAGTCCAGGCAGTTGCAGGTTCCCGGGAAAAACGAGTCCCTGCGAGTCCAGTTCCTCATGCCCGGCGCTGGCATGCTGCTGGCGCAGCTCCGCACTGACCCCGCCAGCTGGCGGTAACGGAGCTGCCGGATGGACCAGATTCCTCATTGAACTCCCACCGGACGGGCTCGACGGCGTACCGAAGGCCGCCACGTCCGGTCCAGTCTAGTTCCGAGCGGGGCGTTTGGAAACGCGCCGGAGTCCTCGGCAGGACGACGAATGACCCGCGTCGACACGGATCAGGTTCCCGCGGAAGCCTGCACCAAGTCCGCGACTATGTGCAGGCGTTCACGAAGTTGGCTCGACGAGCAGCTTTCTGATCTCGGTGAGCTTGGCTTCGGACTCTTCCAGGCGCAGGCGGAGTGCCTCGACCGTCGAGGTACCCGCGCCGGCCGCTCCGACGGACGGTGCGGGTTTCTTGGGAGCGAGGAAGAAGTTGGCCAGGTAGCCGGTGAACGTGCCGAAGATACCGACGCCGAGGACAATGATGCCTGACCCGATGACACGGCCCGGATCGGTGACCGGATACTGGTCACCGTATCCAACTGTCGAGATCGTGACGATCGTGTACCAGATGGCGTCCGAGGCGGTCGTGATGTTGGCCCCCGGGGCGTACTGCTCGACGCGGAGTATCGTGAGGCTGCCGAATTCCAGCACGAAAATGCCCATGAGCAGCAGTACGTACAGGGAACTGCCGGCCCGATCTTTGATCAGCGCGCGGCCGACGGTGCGGATGCCGAGCTCACGGAGCAGGCGGTACACCCGTACCAGCCGGAAGATGCGCAGGATCTTGAATTGGGCGACAGGCACGCTGGCAAGCAGGTCGGCCCAGCCGAAGTGCTTGAAGAAATAGGCGCCGGCCGATGGTGCGGTGACGATCCGGTAGAGGAAATCGGCGAGGAAGACCACGCTGAAAATGCCGTTCATCACGGTGAGCACAGTGTCGAGCGACGCGTCCTGCACTACATACAAGAGCCCGAGATTCACGATCGACAGGATCGAAAGGATACCGATGAAGATCTCGTATCCGGTGCTCTTCAGTTCACTGCGTTCCTTGGTCATGAGAGGATTCTGGCACGTAGGCAGCCGCGCAGCCGACACTTTTTCGCCCGGGCTGACGGGACGCCCCCCTGTTGCCTCAGGGACCTGCTGCCCTCAAAGACCTGCCCTAGCCGCGGGAAATCTCGATCATGTCCTCGCGGGGCACAACCTTGATGCGCTCCCGTTCGATCCGGTTGGCGGACTGCGCCGCGGACCATTCGGCGCCGAGGGCGAGCTCGTGGGCATCAAGCTTGATCCACCCTTCCCACGTGGTGTACTCGATGCCGCGCTCCTGAAGCAGGTCGATGATGGCCTGCGGGTCCGGGTTCTGCGCCGGGGGCAGCGTCAGCCGGTCCTCCAGCAGGAAGCCGATGGTCTCCAGCGCGTCGCCCTTGGTGTGGCCGATCAGCCCGACGGGCCCGCGCTTGATCCAGCCCGTGGCGTAGATTCCGGGCACGGCGTTTCCCTCGGCGTCGAGCACGCGGCCGCCCTCGTTCGGGACGACCCCGCGGCGGGCATCGTATTCCAGCTCATCAAGCGGCGAACCGTGGTAGCCGATCGCACGGTAGACGGCCTGGACGGGGTAGTCGAGGAACTCCCCGGTGCCCTTGACGTTCCCGGTGCCGTCCAGCTGCATGCGTTCGAACTTGATGCCGGCGACCCGGCCGGGGTTCGCGGCGTCGTCATGGATCTCGACGGGGCTGTGCAGGAAGTGCAGGTGCAGCCGGCGCGAGGACGGTTCCTCGGCCTCGGCATGTTCCTCGACGAGCCAGTTCGTCAGGGTGTTGACCATGGTCCGGATCTGGTTGTTGCTGCGGATGGCCTCGTCCGAGGCCTCGTCGAACTCGAAGTCCTCCGGGTACAGGACGATGTCCACGTCCTTGGCGTGGCTGAGTTCGCGCAGCTCCAGCGGCGTGAACTTCACCTGGGCCGGGCCGCGGCGGCCAAAAACATGGACGTCGGTGACCGGCGAATCCTTCAGTGCCCGGTAGACGTTGTCCGGGATTTCGGTGACGAGGAGTTCATCGGCGTGCTTGACCAGCATGCGGGCCACATCGAGGGCCACGTTGCCGTTGCCGATCACCGCAATCTCCTTGGCCTCCAGCGGCCAGTCCCGGGGCACATCCGGGTGGCCGTCGTACCAGGAGACGAAGTCCGCCCCGCCGAAGGACCCCTCCAGGCCGATCCCTGGAATGTCCAGGTCCGCGTCCTTGATGGCTCCGGTGGAGAAGATGACGGCGTCGTAGAAGGCCCGGAAGTCATGCAGCGTCAGGTCCCGGCCGTAGGTGACGTTACCGAGGAACCGGATGTCGCCGCGGTCCAGGACCTTGTGCAGGGCGTTGACGATCCCCTTGATCCGCGGATGGTCAGGAGCCACCCCGTACCGGATGAGGCCGTACGGTGCCGGATATGCCTCAAAGAGATCGATGCTGACCTGGAAGTCGCCGTCTTTGACCTCATTGGACTTCGTCAGGATGTCCGCGGCGTAGACGCCGGCCGGACCGGCGCCAACAATCGCGACACGGAGGGGACGAGTGGATGTGGATTCGGCCGAGTTGGACACCGGGAGCCCTTCTGAGTCTTAGGACAGCGCCAGTAGATACAGCGCACAGGCCCCTATTCTAAATGTCGCCGGCTCGCTCCTGCTCCGATTGGCAGGAATAGGCGCCGCTCAGGTGGTGTTATTGATCTTGTGCCTAAGCCTGAAGGATCCTTCTCCCCCGCCCCACTGACAGCGTCGAGCGCCTCAGCCGCTGCAGCCGGGCCGGCGACGGCCCGGCCGGCTGGACCGGCACCGGTAGACAAGGACACGACGGCGGGAATCCTGTTCGGGATCGGCGCCTACGGGCTCTGGGGGCTGCTGCCGCTGTACTTCTACGTCCTGCATCCGGCCGGCGCCGTCGAGATCGTGGCCAACCGGGTGGTCTGGTCGCTGCTTTTCTGCGTCCTGCTGATTACCATCACCCGCTCGTGGCGGGTGCTCGGATCCGCGTTCCGCAACCGCACGGTGATCGGGCCGCTTTCGATCGCGGCCGGACTGATCGCGGTGAACTGGCTGACGTATACCTACGGTGTAACCACCGGCCAGGCCGTCGAAGCCTCCCTGGGCTACTTCATCAACCCGCTCGTCTCTGTATTGCTGGGGGTCTTTGTCCTGAAGGAAAAGCTGCGGCCGCTGCAGTGGGCCGCCGTCGGCATCGGTTTCATTGCTGTCGGGGTTCTGACGGTCTCCTACGGCAAGCTCCCCTGGATCGCGCTGACGCTGGCGCTGAGCTTCGGTCTGTACGGATTCGTCAAGAAACGTGTTGGCCCGCGGGCGGACGCGATCACGAGCCTCACCGTGGAGACGATCGTGCTGGCACCACTGGCCGCGGCCACAATGATCTTCCTAGCGGTCAGCGGGGCGGCAAGTCTGGCCACCAACGGTGCGGGGCATTTTTGGCTGCTCGTGGCGTCCGGCGTCATCACCGCCGTGCCGCTGCTGTTCTTCGGCGCCTCCGCCCGCCGGCTGCCGATGACCACGATCGGCCTGCTGCAGTACTTCGCACCGGTCCTGCAGTTCATCGTGGCGCTCGTCGTGTTCAAGGAAGCCATGACACCGGACCGCTGGATCGGTTTCGGCGTCGTCTGGCTGGCGCTGCTGGTGCTGACCGTGGACATGCTGCACACTGCCCGGAAGAACTCCGTGACCCGGAAACTGGCCCGCGCCGCCGCCTAGCGCTCCTGCCCTGCGCTACTGACCTGAGGGGCTGCTGCCTGCGCACCAAGGCCGCTGTGCATTAGTGTCAGTATGAATGCACACGTTGGGGCGAAATTGAGGATTGCTGGTGCCAGAAGAGGATCGTGAAACTCCGGGCGGGCGCGACATCTCGTCTCTGGACTTCGACAGCAGCGGCATCTTGCGCCTCGAGTGGGCCCGGGGCGTCGTGATTGATGCCCCCAACGCTCAGCTGGCCATGGATCGCGTCAATGAATTGTGCGGCGGCCGGCCCACGCCGCTGCTGATCGACATGGCCACCACGGAGTCCGTCACCCGGGCCGCCCGGGCCGTGTTCGCCAAGCGCTGCGACGCCTCGGCAATCGCGCTCCTCGGTTCGTCCGCCGTGGACCGGGTTCTCGCCAACTTCTTCCTGGGCGTCAATTCGGCGCCGGTTCCGACACGCTTTTTCACCAACAGCGATGAGGCGGTCCGCTGGCTGACCGCACGGGGCCATGACGGGGAGTGAGGATGACCGCCGCCTCGAGGAACTCGTGGACGGCATCGTCGTACTGTCCTCGGGCGATCTGTCGAACCGCCTGCCGGTCTCACCGGCAAGGGACGGCATTGACGCCGTCACGACCGGCATCAACCTGCTGGCCGAAGAGCTCCAAAGCATGTACGAGGACCTGGAAGTCCGGGTCGCCGAGCGGACCGCGCTCCTGGAGGCGGCCAAAGCCGAACTCCGGCGCGTCATCAACACCGATGAGCTGACCGGCCTGGCCAGCCGCTCGCTGCTGCAGGAAAAAGTGGCCGAAGCCGTTGCCGGCGCCGGCGCGGGACACCAGCCGGCCCTCATTCTGCTGGACCTCGATTCCTTCCGGCTCATCAACGACAGCCTCGGCCATGCCGCGGGGGACGCCGTCCTGCGCGAGGCGGCCCTGCGGCTTCGCGCGGCGGCCGGTGCCGGCCACCTGATCGCACGTCTGAGCGGTGATGAGTTCGCCGTACTCGTCGCGGACCAGGACACGGAGGACGTGCTGCAGATCGCGGCCCGGCTCGGCGAATCGCTGAAGGACAGAATCGTCGCCGGCGGTGTCGCTGTCGCCCTCACGGCCGGAACCGGTGTCCGGCTGGGGGAACCTGGCCTGCGCAGCGAGGAACTCATCCGCGATGCCGACATCGCCATGCATGAGGCCAAGAAACGCGGCCGGGACACCCTCCTGGTGTTTTCCGCGGCCATGCACGAGGCCGCCAAGCAGCGGGTCCACCAGGTGGCAGAGCTGAGGACGGCACTGGCGATGGACCAGCTCGAGCTGGAATACCAGCCCATCATGGACCTCCGCACTGGAGCCATTGCCGGCACCGAGGCCCTGATCCGCTGGCGCCACCCCGCCTTGGGCCTGCTGGCGCCGGATACCTTCCTTGACGCCGCCGACGAGGCCGGGCTCACGGTGGAAATCGGCCACTGGGTGCTCCGGAACGCCATCGCGCAGACCGGCCGCTGGAAGTCCGATCCGGGCCTCCCGGCGGACTTCAGCACGCACATCAATCTCTCCCCTGCGGACCTGCACCACGTTGATCTGGCGCCCTACGTCGAAAGCCTGCTGGCCCGCCACGACGTGGACCCCTGCCATGTCTCAATCGAGATCACCGAAACTGCGATCATGCGCGGCGGCCCGGAAGTCGCAGCCACCATGAAGTCGCTCAATGATCTCGGCGTCCGGATCGAGATCGACGACTTCGGCACGGGCTATTCTTCCATCAGCTACCTGCGCACCCTCCCGGCCGCGCAGGCAAAGATCGACAAGTCCCTGCTCGACGGACTGACCACAGACCGGCAGCAGGAGGCATTCGTCGCGGCCATCCTGCAACTGATCCATTCGGCCGGACTGGGCGCCGTAGCCGAGGGCATCGAGGACAGGGAGCAAGCGAACAAGCTGCGGCAGCTGAACTGCGAATTCGGTCAAGGGTACTTCTTCAGCCGTCCGCTGCCGGTGCCGGACATGACGGATCTGCTCGCGCACAGAGACGGCGCTGTCGCGTGAGCGGACCCGTTCCCGCGGGCAAGCGCAAAACAGGAACACGCAAAACAGGAAAAAGCACGGCGGGCATGCATAGGGCGGCGGACACGTTCCGGCTGGCTGCCAGGGTCGCGGCGCTGTCACTGCACCGTCCCAGCCGCCCGGACCGGCGCTGGGATGCCTTCTGGCGCGGAGTGTCTCGGGGCTCCCTCACCGAACCGATCATCTGGGATGCCGCCCCCGGCGCCGGGAACGAAGAGATCCGGCACCACCTGCAGGCCATGGCGGGCGCGATGGACACCGGCCTTCCCGTGATCGATCTCGGCTGCGGGAACGGCGCCATCACACGCCGGCTGACCGAAATCTTCCCCTCGGTCCTGGGCGTCGACGTCTCACCCGAGGCCGTGGCAGCCGCGCAGTGCGCCCAGCCGCACGTACCGGGCCTCAGTTTCCGGAGCCTGGATGCCACCGAGCCGGCTGCGGCAGCCGGGCTGGCGCGGGAACTCGGCGACGCCAACGTCTTTGTCCGCGGCGTTTTCCACGTCCTCAGCCGGCGGCGGCAGGCACGCCTGGCGGGCTCCATCGAAGCCCTCCTTGGCACTCGGGGACGGATTTACCTGGTCGAGACAAACGTCCCGGGCGGCGCACTCAGCTACCTGCGCGGCCTGGGCGCCACGGGCGAGAAGATCCCGGGACCGCTCCGCCAGGCCATTTCTGCCCTGCCGAAACCGGGCCACTTCGGCGCCGGGCAACGCTCGCGCGTGTTCCCCGCGGACCGCTGGACCCTCATCGCGCAGGGTTCCACCGTCCTGAAGACAGTGCCGATGGAGGCCGGCGGACCGCCCGGCAGCATTCCCGCATACTGGGCGGTCCTGGCCCCGCGGCCCCAGGCCTCCGAGAATCAGACCGCCGGGAAGGTATCCACCTGCTGGTAGTCGCGCGGAACCACGACCATCGGCACGGGGAGCGCCCGCAGCACCTTGAAGGCCGTGCTGCCGATGAACAGCTTGTACTTCTCCGCCAGGCGGGATGACCCTACGATCATGACCTCCCCGTCGTCCCATTCCAGGTCGTCGATTGCTTCCTCGATCGTGCGGCCGTGGGCGACCTCCACACTCACATGGTGGCCCTCCGGCAGACGGTGCGCGGCGGCGGCCAGGACGGTGTTGGCGTGGATGTGGGCAGCGTTGACGTTTTCCCCGCCGTCCCCCTCGACGTCCAGTTCCACGAGGGAGACCAGCCGAAGCGGCACCCCGCGGCGCTCGGCGGATTCGATCGCGACGTCGATCGCCGCCTCCGCTCCGACGCGCTGGCCCACGGCGAGGGTCAAACGCGTGATGGCTTCGGTCCGGCGGTAGCCGTGCGGCGCCAGTGCCACCGGAACCGGGGCGGCGTGCAGCAGGGCGTTGGCCACGTTGCCCACGGTATGCCGCTTAAACAGGCCATGGCTGGCGGCACCAACCACAATCAGCCCCGCCCTGTACTCGAGTGCGGCATCGATCAGGCCAGCTGCGAACGATTCCGCCTGGCGGACATGGAAATGCGCCTCCAGCCCCTCAGGGACCAGTTCCATTCCCTGGCGTTCCGCGGAGAGGACCTGCTGCTCCGCGGCGCTGACCCGGTCTCCTTCCGGATTCGTCGCCACATGGGGCGTGTGCCGGTCCACCACATAGACCAGGTCGAGTTGCGCCCCCTGCGCCCGGGCCATGGCCGATGCCAGGGCAACGGCGTCCGCGCCGCGTTCGGTGGGTGTATAGCCGACTACGTATCGCATGTATGAACCCCTTATGGGTCTGTGGCAGACGCCAGCTGCGCCCCGGGGGTTCCGGGCGACGTCGGCCGGTCTGCGCTCCTGCAGTGGATAGGAACGACTCTAGTCCAGCGGACCCTCCAAAAGGGGGTGACTTATGGCCCTGAGCAGCACAATCTTCAGGCCCTACGCTTGGATGGTCGAGGGGAGCGCATCATGAACGCCATTCGCAACCGCAGGACCGGGACGCAGACCGCGGTACTGGGAACTTTGACGCTCCTGCTGGTCCTGACCGCCTGCACGCCACCGGCGCCGCAGCCCTCCCCCAGCAGCCAGCCGCCGTCGCAGTCCCCGTCCGCCACCGCGACGGCGAGCCCGTCGCCGTCAGCAACCGGCGACGCCGACGAGACGTTACCGCCGCAATCCGGCGACAAAGTGATCTCCTCCACGGTTACCCACGACTGGTCGGTGCCGGGACCGACCACCCCGTTCCACACGGACCACGAGAACCCGGTGCCCATCGCACCTCCGCCGGCGGCACCGCTGCCAACGCTGTACGCGATCGGCGCAGGCCAGCACCCCTCCGACGTCCCGCCGTATGACCAGCTGAGCTTCCGGTTCTCCGGCGGCTTCCCCAGCTACGACGTCGAAGTGGTCCCCGACCTCGTCGATGACGGCAGCGGGCTGCCCATCCCGATGCCCGGCACGGGAACCATCCTCGAAGTGACGTTCCGCGGCGCCCAGTCGCACACCGCGGACGGCACGGCCAGCACCGTGACCAGCGCGCCCGCACCGGCAATCGGGTACCAGGCGCTCACCAGCTACGCGCCGGCCGGGGACTTCGAGGGCGTGCTGAGCTACGGGATCGGCGTCGGCCGTCCGATGAGCACCATCCCGGAGACCAAGGTGCGCGTCACTGAGGTGGAGAAGATCGAGCAGGGCCAGCACCTCTACGTGGTGGCAATCCAGCTGGACGCGACCGCCTGGAAGTAGGGCCGGCAGAAGCAGAAAGCCAGAAAGCCAGAAAGCCAAAAAATGGGACGGCAACCACGTAGCCGGCGGGACGGACGGAAACAACAGGAACAACAGGCACAACAGAAAACGGAGGAGCCGCGGACGATGTGTCCGCGGCTCCTCCGTTGTGTCCCCCGCTGTTCGGGCAAGGCCGGTTTCCGGGAAGGGATTGCCGTCCCGGCAGCCTATTGGGCCGTGGGCTAGTCGGTGTGCTAGTCGGTGGGCTAGGCGTTGGCCTTGATGGCCGCGGCCAGGACCTCGAGGCCGTCCAGCAGCAGTTCGTCGCTGATCACCAGCGGCGGCAGCAGCCGGATGACGTTGCCGTAGGTGCCGCAGGTGAGGATGATGACACCCTCCTTGAGGCAGGCTGCGGCGACGGCCTTGGTCAGCTCCGGGTTCGGCTCCTTGGAACCGGCCTGGACGAGTTCAACGGCCAGCATGGCGCCGCGGCCGCGGACGTCACCGATCACGGGCTGCTGCGTTGCCAGTTCGCGCAGCTTGCCGAGGGCGATCTCTTCGATGTGCTTGGCGCGGCCGTTGAGGTCGTACTGCTCCATCGAACCGATCGAGGCCAGCGCGGCGGCGCACGCCACCGGGTTGCCGCCGTAGGTACCGCCGAGGCCGCCCGGGTGGACGGCGTCGAGGAGGTCGGCACGGCCGGTGATGGCGGAGAGCGGCATGCCACCGGCGATGCCCTTGGCCATGGTGATGATGTCCGGGACAACACCTTCGTGGTTCACGGCGAACCATTCGCCGGTGCGGCAGAAGCCGGACTGGACCTCATCGGCGATGAAGACGATGCCCTTGTCCTTGGCCCAGTCCGCCAGCGCGGGCAGGAACCCGTCGGCGGGGACAATGAAGCCGCCCTCGCCCTGGATGGGTTCGATGATGATCGCGGCCACCTGCTCGCCGCCAATCTGCTTCTCGATCATGGTGATGGCGCGCTTGGCGGCCTCGGCACCGGTGATCTCCGGGTTTTCCTCGCGGAACGGGTAGCTCATCGGCATGCGGTAGACCTCGGGCGCGAACGGGCCGAAGTTGGTCTTGTACGGCATGGCCTTGGCCGTCAGCGCCATGGTCAGGTTGGTGCGGCCGTGGTAGGCGTGGTCGAACGCGACGACGGCGTCCCGGCCGGTGGCCAGGCGGGCCACCTTGACGGCGTTTTCGACAGCCTCGGCGCCGGAGTTGAACAGCACTGTGCGCTTTTCGTGGTCGCCCGGGGTCAGGCGGTTCAGCTGCTCGGCCACGGCAACATAGCCCTCGTACGGGGTGACCATGAAGCAGGTGTGGGTGAAGTGCTCCACGGCTTCCTTCACGGCCCCGACGACGGCGGGGTCCGAGGCGCCGACGCTTGTCACCGCGATGCCGGAGCCGAGGTCGATGAAGGAGTTGCCGTCGACGTCGTGGATGATGCCGCCGTCGGCGTCGGCCACGAAGACCGGGACGCTGGACGCGACGCCGGCGGCGACGACCGCCTTGCGGCGCTCGGTCAGGGCAACGGACTTGGGGCCCGGGAAGTCGGCCTGGACGCGGCGCTTCTGCTCGAGCCGGTAGGTGATGTCATGTGCGGTGGTGGTCATGGGAAAGCCTTTCTAAGCGTGCGGTTGAGGCGCGCCAGTTATGCGTCAGGTTCAGTTAGGCAGCCGCGTCATGCGTCGGCGTTATGCATCTGCGTTAGGCGTCGAGCGCACTCATCACGTGCTTGATACGGGTGTAGTCCTCGACGCCGTACATGGACAGGTCCTTGCCGTAGCCGGACTGCTTGAAGCCTCCGTGCGGCATTTCGGCGGTCAGGAGAATGTGCGTGTTGATCCAGACGGCGCCGAAGTCGAGGTCCCGGCTCAGGCGCATCGCGGTGCCGTGGTTGGTCGTCCAGACGCTGGAGGCCAGGGCGTAGTCGACGTCGTTGGCCAGCTCCACTGCCTCGTCCTCGGTGCTGAACTTCTGCACCGTGATGACCGGGCCGAACGTTTCCTTCTGGACAATGTCATCGCTCTGCTTGGCGCCGGTGACAATCGTGGGTTCGAAGAAGAAGCCCTTCTCGCCCGCGCGGTGGCCGCCCGTCTCGATCTTGCAGTTCGCCGGCAGGTGCTCGACAACGGACGTGACCGCGTTGAAGTGGTTGACGTTGTTCAGCGGGCCGAAGTAGTTGTCCTCGTCGTTCTGCGAACCCGTGTGCAGGGTCTTGGTGTGCTCCACCATGGCGGCGACGACGTCGTCGTGCACCGAATCCTGGACCAGGACCCGGGTGATCGCCGTGCAGTCCTGGCCGGCGTTGAAGAAGGCGAACTCGGCGATCGCCGCGGCGCTCTTCTTGATGTCGGCGTCGGCGAACACAATGGCCGGGGCTTTGCCGCCGAGTTCCAGGTGGGCGCGCTTGAGTCCCCTGGCGGCGCCCGAGGCGACGGCGATGCCGGCGCGGACGGACCCGGTGATGGAGACCAGGCCCGGGACCTTGTGCTCCACCATCATGGCGCCGGTCTCGCCGGTACCCAGGACAACGTTCAGGACGCCGGCCGGGAAGATTTCACCGGCGAGCCGGGCCAGCACCAGGGTGGATTCCGGGGTGGTGTCCGAGGGCTTGAGGACCACGGTGTTGCCGGCGGCCAGGGCGGGCCCGATCTTCCAGATGGCCATGAGGAAGGGGTAGTTCCACGGGGCCACCTGGGCCACGACGCCGATCGGTTCCCGCCGCACGTAGGAGGTGTGGCCTTCGAAGTACTCGCCGGCGGACTTGCCTTCCATGATGCGGGCCGCGCCGGCGAAGAAGCGCAGCTGGTCGGCGCCCGCGGCCACTTCCTCGGAGGCGATCAGGGAGCGGACCTGGCCGGTGTTGCGGTGCTGGGCCTCCACGAGCTCGTCGCTGTTGGCCTCGACGGCATCCGCGAGCTTGAGCAACATGAGCTGCCGCTGCCCGGGCGTGGCGTGCTTCCAGCTCTTGAAGGCGTTGTTGGCTGCTGTCATGGCGGCGTCGACGTCGGCCTGCACCGAGATCGGCGCCTGCGCCACCACGTCGCCGTTGGTGGGGTTCACGATGGGCAGCAACCCTGTGCCGGCGGGGGTGACGAACTCGCCGTTAATGAAGTTCTGCAAGGTTTGAACCACGGTGTACAACCTCTTTCTTACTGCCAATGACGGATGTGTGACTGGTCACGAGCCTATGCCAGCGGGGCAAGCCAGGGAATAGGCACCTGCACACCATGCTCGGCACACTTTAGTGCGCTTGACCAGCACCCGGCTATCCTGAATCCATGGCCATTTCACTCGCCGCCCTGCTGGGAGTTCCGTCCCTGAATCTCACCAAGGCCGGCCTCGCCGAAACCACCTGGCACCAGGACATTCACTGGGTGGCCGTCACCGAACAGGAGGACCCGCAGCGCTTCCTCAACGGCGGCGAACTGATCCTGACGACGGGGATGCGGCTCAAGAGCGCCGCGGAGCAGCGCCGGTTCGTGCGTCAGGTCCAGCGGGCAGGAGCGGTGGGCATCGGGTTCGGGGTAGGCCTGACGCACGACGCCGTGCCGCCTGCCCTGATCGCCGAGGCCAACCGGTGGGGGCTGCCGGTGGTGGAGGTGCCCTACGAAACGCCTTTCATCGCGATCGGAAAGCTCGTGGCCGACGCCCAGTCCGCGGACCACCTGGTCAAGCTCGAGCGGCTCATCGCCGGGCACCAGATCCTGGCCCGCGCCCTGCTGACCGGCGGCGGCCTCGCCGAACTCCTGAAACACCTGGGCTCGATGCTGCGCACCGAGATCGTCCTGACCCAGTTCACCGCCCAGCTGTACAACAGCGTGCCCGGCCATCCGGCGCCCAAGGCCGAGGGCTGGGCGTCCTACCCCATCCCCACAGGCCGCCGCGACGCCTGCACCCTGTGGGTGAAGCAGCCGTTCGAGGACTCGGGCATCGTGGGCTACGCCCAAAACCTGATCAGCGTTGAGCTCAACAACATGGTCAAGCAGCGGCAGGCCCAGCGGGCGCTGGCCGGCCAGGTCCTGGACGACGTCATCCACGGGACGCTGGAGGCCAGCGAAGCCACCCGGCGCCTGGCCGGGGTCGGCATCAACAGCACCCGCAAGAACGTGGTCCTGCTCGCCGAATCGGCCGCCCACCAAAAACAGCTGGGGAGTTCTTCCCTGCCCCAGCCGCTCGAGGCGGCGGTCAGCGCCGTCGTCGGGAAGGACCTCGTGGTGGTGATGCCCGACGACGGCAGCGGCGCCAGCACCCTCGCCCGCAGCCTCAGCGACCATCTGGCCGAGGCCGGGATCCACGCCACGATCGGCATTGGCGGGGCCTACACCAAGCCCAACGGCCTGCGCTGGAGCTATTTCGAGGCACGCGACGCGGCCAGCCACGGCCTGCCGGTCAACGAGCCCGAGCGGCTGAGCCTGACCTCGCTGCTGCTGGCCAGCGAGGACGTTCCGCTGGCGGACATGGCCAACGAATCATTGAACCCGCTGCGGGCCTTCGACGCGGCGCACGGCGCCGAACTCCTGGCCACACTGGAAAGCTACCTCGGCAACAACGGCTCGGTGGCGGCCGTCGCCGAGGAACTCACCCTGCACCGCAATACGGTCCGCTACCGGCTGGCGCAGATCACCGAACTCACCGGCTACGACCCCGCGCAGACAGCGGACCGGGTGCAGCTCTGGCTCGCACTCTCGGTGCAGCGGCTCAGCGCCCGGCACCCGCGCTGACCACCGTCCGCGCCACACCCCGGGCAAGGCGGGGTCACATCGCGCTGGGGTTGTCACTTTCCGAGATATTCGCCACTAAAGGCTGAACCTCAAACATCAAACGTCTAACCTTTAGGTATGGCTAGCAGCACGGCGGTTTCCGCACTTTCCCAGACAGCTCCACCCGGCGCGGTCCGCCCGCGCGGCGTGATCGTGGCCGGCGTCGTGGCGCTCGTGCTCATTGGGCTCAACCTGCGCGCCGGGATCACCGGCGCCGCCGCGCTCTTCCACGACCTGCAGGCCGTCCTGGGCTACGGCCCGCTGATCGCAGCCCTGATCCCCTCGATCCCCACGCTGTGTTTCGCGGTGGCCGGAGCTGCCACGTCCTGGCTTACCCGGCAGCTGGGACTGGAAAAAGCCATCCTGCTTTCGCTCGTGATGCTGGCGGCGGGGCTGCTGCTGCGCGGAGTTCCGTCCACCGGGATGCTGCTGGCCGGCACCGTGGCGGGGATGTCCGGGCTGGCCATCTGCAACGTGGCCATGCCCTCCTTCATCAGGGTGCACTTCGCGGACCGCACATCCCTCATGACCGCCGTCTACACCTTGACCATGACCACAGGCGCCACCGTCACCGCCGTGCTGATCGTTCCCGTGGCCCAGGCCCTTGGCTCACCCTCGGCCGGCGTCGGCTCCATCGGCTTCCTGGCCCTGGGCGCCTGCCTCGGCTTCATTCCGATCGCGGTGCACGCCCACCGCAACGCATCCGCCGGCAAGGCCGCCCGGGTTTCCCCCTGGCCCCTGCTGCGTACCCGCACCGGCGCGCTGATCACCCTCGGCTTTACGGTGCAGGCGCTGCTGGCCTATGCCGTGCTCAGCTGGTTCCCCTACATGCTGGCCACGATGGGCCTCACGGCCTCCGACAGCGGGCTCATGTTCGGACTCATGCAGCTCGTCTCCGTCCCCGCCGGCATGGTGCTGGTCGCCATCGGCTCACGCCCCCGGATGCTTCGGACAGCGTTCTACCTGGCCACTGTGACCATGGCCCTCGGCGTCCTGGCCATGCTGGTCCTGCCGGCTGCATTGGCTCCACTGACCGCGGTGCTGCTGGGCTTCGGCCTCGGCATCTTCCCGCTGGTCATGGTGATGATCAGCCGCAGCGGCCGCACTACGGCCGAGACCACCGCGCTGTCCACCGTGGCCCAGTCCGCCGGGTATCTGCTGGCGACCCTCGGGCCGTTCGGCATGGGCCTGCTGCACAGCGCCACCAACTCCTGGACGCTGCCCTTGGCCCTCCTGCTGGCAGTGGCCCTCGGCCAGATCGCGGTAGGCCATCTCCTGTCGGCGGGGCCGAAGGAACTGCGGGCCAAAGAACAGCGGGCCAAGGAACTGCGGGCCGCCGCTTGGCACACTCCAGAAGGAACTGCGCACTCCCCGGAAGGAACATTGCGATGACACTCACTGCCTCGCACCGGACGCCGCTGGCGGAGGAAATCACTGCCAAGCTGCGGGCCCTGATCCACTCGGGCGAGTGGCCGCTGCAGCAGCGCATTCCGGCCGAACCTGAGTTGATGGCCGCGTTCGGGGTCTCCCGCGGAACCCTGCGCGAGGCCATCAAGGCGCTCGCCCACAGCGGAATGCTCGAGGTCCGCCGCGGGGACGGCACGTACGTCCGCGCCACGAGCGAGATCGCAGGCGCCACACAGCGGATGTACGAAGACCACTCCCAGGAGCACATCCTCGAGGTCCGGGTCGGGCTGGACACCCAGGCGGCCCGGCTTGCCGCCCGTCACGCGACGGCCGAGGACGTCACCGCCCTGCGCGGCCTGCTCACCGCCCGCCGTGTCGCCTGGCTGGCCGCGGACTATCCCTCGTGGGCCCGCGCCGACTGGGACTTCCATGTGCGCGTGGCGCAGGCGTCCGCCAACCCGCTGCTGCATGAGCTGTATGTCAGCTTCGGCAGTGTTTTCCACAATGATCTGCTCCGCCAGCAGCGGCGGGGAGGCTTCAACGGCCTGCCGCTCGAGGGCCACGACGAACTCGTGGCCGCGATTGCCGCCCGCGACGAGGCTGCCGCCGTCGAGAGCGTCACCCGGAACCTGAACTCCTGCGCCGAATGGCTCCAGGAGTAGCCTCCTAAGGGTTTTCCCAAGGTGACCGGAAGATGCTCTGTCTCAGTGGCGGCCGCCACTCGCGCACCGGCCTCGGGGCCAGGCTCGCGGCCACGCGGATCCCCGTCATCATCGGCGCCAACGCCGAGTCCAGACGGCCGGCCCCTGCGCCCAGCAGCAGGGGCCGGCTCGACTGTGGCGCGCGGTTCCGCGGGCACCCCAATAGGGTCTTAGTGCCGTAGACCGCGTCCCGACCTCGGTCAACACTAAGAGTGGTAGCACGCTGCGCGAGGGTGCCCGCGACAAGGGTGTCTGCACTTCCGCCCCATCCCCCGGGACTAAGTGCGGTCGCATCGAATCTTGTAGTGCCGCTGCTGTGATTTACCTCAGCAAGTACGCCGCGAGGAGGTCGATGGTGGGCAAGAAGAAGAAAAAGACCAAGAGCGCCGACGGACAGGACGAGCAGGCCGGCAAGAAAATGCGCCGCAAGAAGTACGAAGCGGAGATGGCTGTCCTGCAAGGCGAACTGGTCGCCATGCAGGAGTGGGTAAAGTCCACCGGAGCCAAGGTCTGCATCGTCTTCGAGGGCCGCGACACGGCCGGCAAGGGCGGCACGATCAAGCGCATCGTCGAACGCGTGAGCCCCCGGGTCTTCCGGGTGGTGGCGCTCCCCACACCGACGGAGCGGGAGAAATCCCAGATGTACCTCCAGCGCTACATGTCGCACTTCCCGGCGGCCGGCGAGGTGGTCATCTTCGACCGCAGCTGGTACAACCGTGCCGGCGTCGAGCCCGTGATGGGCTTCTGCACCCCCGAGCAGACCGAGCGGTTCCTGAACATGACTCCGATGGTGGAGAAGGCGATGGTCGACTCCGGAATCATCCTGATCAAGTACTGGCTCGAGGTCAGCGAAGACGAGCAGACCCGGCGGCTTGAGAGCCGTATGGACGATCCGCGCAAGACGTGGAAGTTGTCGCCCATGGATCTGAAGTCCTACAGCCGGTGGTACGACTACTCCCGGGCCAGGGACGCCATGTTCGAGGCGACCGACACCGCATGGGCACCTTGGTACGTCGCGAACAACGACGTCAAGAAGCGCGGCCGGCTCAACATCATCAGCCACCTGCTCAGCCAGGTTCCCTACGAGCCGTACGCCGGGCTCGACGTCGAACTCCCCAAGCGTCAGAAGGCCGGCGACTACCGTGAACCCACGCTGGCTGTCCGGCAAATCCCGACACCATTCTGAGTAGCGTCCCGGCGATGAGGAGAAAGTCATGACCGACAATCCCGGAGCAGCAGCAGAGTTGACTGCGACCGACGCGGACGCGACGTGGTACGCGCTCTCACCCGGCGAGGCCGCGGGCCGGCTGGGCGTTGATCCGTCCCTCGGGCTGAGCACGGCCGAGGCGGAGCAGCGGCTGCAGGAGCACGGCCTAAACGCCCTGGCGGCCGCGAAACCGGAGCCTGTGTGGAAGCGGTTTTTCAAGCACTACAAGGACTACATGCAGATTGTGCTCGTGGTCGCGGCCTTGGTCAGCCTGGTGATCGAGGAGTACGGGACCGCCGTCGGCCTCGCCTTGCTGACGCTGTTCAACGCTTGGTTGGGCTATCACCAGGAAGGAAAGGCCGAGGCGGCCGCCGCTTCCTTGGGGCAAATGATGAAGTCGATGGCCAAGGTGCGCCGCGACGGCGACATCGTGGAGCTGCCCGCCGACCAGATCGTGCCCGGGGACATCGTGGTGGTCGACGCCGGCGACCGGGTCCCGGCCGACGGGCGGGTGATCCTGGCCGCGACCCTGCAGATCGAGGAGGGCGCCCTGACCGGGGAAAGCGTGGCGGTCGAGAAGGACACCCCGGCCATCAGGCGGCACGACGTCGGCATCGGAGACCGCTTGAACATGGCGTTCATGAACACCAACGTGACCCGGGGCCACGGCGAGATCCTTGTCACCACCACGGGCATGGGCTCTGAGGTCGGCCACATCGCCCACATGCTGGCCGGCCAAAAGACGGAGAAAACCCCGCTCACCAAACAGGTGGACCGGCTCACCATTTTCATTATCGTCGCCGCACTTTTCGCCTTCGTCGCGATCGTGGTGATGGGCCTGGCCCAGGGCGAATCCTTCGCGGTGCTCTTCGGGATCGGTGTGGCGTTGGCGGTCGGCTCGATCCCTGATGCGCTGCCAGCCGTCGTCACCACGATCCTGTCCGTCGGCTCGGTCAACATGGCCAAGAAGAATGCCATCATGAAGGTCCTGCCCGCGGTCGAGACACTCGGATCCACGTCGGCGATCAACTCGGACAAGACGGGCACCCTGACCCTGAACCAGATGACTGTGCGCGAGATCACCACCGTCCAGCATCATTACACCGTGAGCGGTGAGGGCTACAGCTTCGACGGCCAGGTCAAACGGACCACCGGCGACGCCGAGCGGGACCTGGACTATGTCATGTTCTCTTGCGCCTTGTGCAACGACTCCGACATCCAGGACGGCGAGGTCGTGGGAGACCCCACGGAGGCTGCACTATTCGTGCTCGCGCAGAAGGGCGGCGTGGACGTCCGGGAGTTCCGCCGAAATAACCCGCGCGTGGCGTCGGTACCCTTCGACTCCGACTACAAGTTTATGGCCACGTTCCACCTGATGCCCGGTGCCCACGGCCGTTTCGTGATCCGTGCCTACGTGAAGGGGGCTCCCGACGTCCTCCTCGACAGGTCATCCTTCGGCCGAATGCCGGGCGGCCGCGCCGAACCCCTCACGGAGGAGATGCGCGCGAAAGTGCTCGCCGAGAACGACCGCATCGCGGGCCAGGGCAGGCGGGTGCTCGCCCTGGCCCAGCGCGAGTTCGACCCCGCGACGTTCGATCCGACGGGCGACCTTATGGCGCTCATGCAAGACCTGGAGATTTCGGCACTGATTGGCGAGGTCGACCCGCCGCGGGCCGAGGCAGTGGCCGCCATTGCCACAGCCAAGCACGCCGGCATCCGGGTCCGGATGATCACCGGCGACCATGCCGTCACCGCGGCGGCGATCGCCGACGAACTGGGCATCAGGGGCCGCGCGGTGACCGGCGCCGAGTTCGCTGCGATGAGCGACGCGGAAGCCGACAGCGAGGTGGACGGGATCGGCGTGATCGCCCGGGTGGCGCCCGAGCACAAGGTCAGGCTGGTCGAGGTGCTCAAGCGCAAGGGCAACATTGTCGCGATGACCGGCGACGGCGTGAACGACGCACCAGCCATTGCCGCGGCCGATATCGGGATCGCGATGGGCATCACGGGCACGGACGTCGCCAAGGGAGCGGCGAAGATGATCCTGGCCGACGACAACTTCGCCACGATCGTGAGCGCGGTCGAGCAGGGCAGGCTCGTGTATGACAACCTGCAGAAGTTCATCCGCATCCAGGTCGCCAACCTGTTCATGTTCATCCTGGCCTTCATCGGCTCGTCGGCGTTCGCGATCGCCGGAACCGCGCTGCTCAGCCCGGCGCAGGTGCTGTGGATCCACATGGCGATCGTCGCCCCCATTGGGGCCGTGATGGGCCTGGACCTCGCGACGCCGGGCATCATGGACCGCAAGCCCCGGCCGTTCAACCAGCCGATCATCGTCCGGTCGATGATGGTGCGCCTGTTCGTCGTCGGGCTGTTCATGGCGGCCGCGACGCTGATCATCGTGCAGATTGGCAAGACCAGCTACGGCTCACTCGAGGTGGGCCAGAGCATGGCCCTGGTTGGCCTGGGGCTGATGAACATCACCGTCGCCCTCAACCTGCGTTTCCCCGAGGAAAGCGCCTTCGGGCCGTCCACCGTCTCCAACCCGAAGCTGCTCTGGGCATTCGCTTGGGCAGTGGTCGGCTCGATGCTGATCACTCAGATCCGCGTGCTGCAGGACCTGTTCGGCACCGTCCCCCTGACCGGTGCGCAGTGGCTGATTTGTCTGGTGCCGGCCGTGGTGCTGCTGCTCCTTGGCGAACTGTTCAAGCTGATCCTGCGGGCCAGGCGCCCGAAGGAACTGGCCAGGCACCAGGCTGCGGCCGTTCCTGCCTGACGGCATCTGCAACCGCTGAGGGCATGGCCAAAGAAGATTCCGGGATCCAAGCCGCCATCGGCGGCGCCGCCGACGCCGCCGAGGCGGCGTCGAACAGCAGCTGGCTCGACGCCGTCGCGCGTTCGGGATTCGCCGTGATGGCCCTGCTGCATATCGTGATCGGCGCCATTGCCATCGCCCTGGTCCTGGGCGCGCCCGGCCAGGCCGAACCCACCGGCGCCATCGAACAACTCGCCGCCAACCCCTGGGGTCCGGCCGTGATGTGGGTGGCCTGCATCGCCTGCGGGGGCCTCTCGCTCTGGCAGCTGAGCGAAGCGACCCTCCGGGGCCGCCACCTGCCGCGCAGGGAACAGTTGGGCAAACTCATCTCCTCCGGCTTCCTCGCCATAGCGTACGGGAGCGTCGGGCTGAGCTTCGCGGGCTTCGCACTGGGCCAGCGCGGCGATTCGGGCGACTCGACGCGGGACTTCAGCACTGCCCTGGTCCAGTCCCCGTTCGGCGTTCCGGCCTTGGTCGGCCTCGGGCTGACCATCATCGGGATCGGCGTGTACTTCATCGTCAAGGGCTGCGGGAAGAAGTTCAAGGAGGAATTGCAGCACTTCGAGGGGACCCACCGCGGCAAACTGATCAGCGTGCTCGGAGTCACCGGGCATGTCGCGAAGGGGTTGGCGCTGCTCCTGACCGGGCTGTTGTTCGTCATCGCCGCGGCCACCAACAACCCCAGTTCCTCCACCGGCCTGGACGGCAGCCTCAAGGCACTCCGGGACCACCCCTTCGGCCCGTACCTGCTCCTGGCGATCGGGGCAGGGTTCATCGCCTACGGCGTGTTCGCCCTGGTCCGGGCGCGCTTCGGCCGGATGTAGCGGCGCCGCCGGAAGCAGCCAGAGTCGCCGGCGGGCAGCAGAGCCGGCGGCCGGCAGCAGAGCGGGCGGCGCGGGCAGCACGCCGGACCGGCGTACTAGCCTGCGGCCTTTTGCAGCGGAACCACATCGCCTTCCTGGTACAGCAAGGCGCGGATCTCGGACTCGGCGGAATCGGGCCGCTTCGGGTCGATCGTCTCCCCCGCCGCGAAGTGGTCCAGCAGCCTTGGATCCACATAGCTTTTCCGGGCGATCGACGGCGTGTTGCCCAGGACCGAGGCCGCGTCCTGCATGGCGCGGCTCACCGCACTCTTCCGGGCCGAGACTTTCGCCTGCGGACCGCTCTGCGCCAGGCTGACGGCTGCCGCCGCCGTCCCCCGCAGGGTGCGGAAGTCCTTGGCGGTGAAGTCCTCCCCCGTGCGCTCCTTGACGTACTCGTTGATGTCCGCGCTGGACACCGGATGCCAGCTGCGGCCGTCCTTGTACGCCAGCAGCCGGGCCTTGCCGCCGCGCCGCTTGAGCTGGCGGACGACGGCGGCGAGGTCGGCGTCGTCGATCCGCGACTCCCAGGTTTTGCCGCTCTTGGCTGGGAAACTGAGCCGGAGCTCGTCCTTGCGCACCTTGACGTGGGCGCAGAGCAGGGTGGCGAGCCCGTGGCTGCCGTTTTCGTTGGTGTAGCGCTCGGAGCCGACCCGCAGCGATCCGCTGTCGAGCATCCGAAAGGCGGCCGCCAGCACCCGTTCCCGGGTCAGCCCCTCGGAGCGCAGGTCCATGGTCACCAGGCGGCGTGCGGCCGGCAGCGTCTCGGCCAGCTGGAGCGAACGGTCGAACTTCAGCCGGTCCTTCCGCTCCCGCCAGCTCGGATGGTAGATGTACTGCCGCCGGCCCACCGCGTCGACCCCCGTGGCCTGGATGTGCCCGTTGTCGTACGGGGCAATCCAGACGTCCGTCCAGGCCGGCGGGATCCCGATGCCCTCCAGCCGCTCCCGCACGGGACCGGGCGGCAGGGTGGACCCGTCCAGGTCCTTGTAGCTGAACCCGGTCCCCGCGGGGACCCGGCGGTATCCGCGGCCGGACGCGTTGCTGTGACGGAGCCTCATTGGCCGGCCCCGCATTGGCCGGCCCCGCGCGAATCGTGCTCACCCATGACGGTAAGCTTACTGACTACCGCCCGGGTTGCCACGCAAAGCAAACAACGCGGGGCCGCCTCGCGCCCATGATCCCGCCGGCGGGGATGGGCGGGAAGTAACCCCGCGTTGTTCTGCGTTGGCCTGCGTTGAGGCTAGACCTCGACGGCGGCGCCGCGGGAGATCTCTACCATGTCCTCGCGGGGCACCACCTTGATGCGCTCGCGCTGGACGGCGACGCCGTGCGACTCGCCGGCTGCGGTGGCCTTCTCGCCCAGGGCGCGCTCGTGCTCGTCCAGGGCCAGCCAGCCTTCCCAGCTGGTGTACTCGACGCCGCGGCCCGCCAGCAGTTCCACGATCGCCTCGGGGGCGGGTGTGGCGGCCAGGGGCAGGTTTTCGCGGTCCTCGAGCAGGTAGGTCACCGTTTCGAGGGCGTCACCCTTGGTGTGGCCGATCAGTCCCACCGGCCCGCGCTTGATCCAGCCGGTCGCGTAGATCCCCGGGACGTGGGTGCCGGCGGCGTCCAGGACGCGGCCGCCGTCGTTCGGGACAACGCCCTTGCTGTGGTCGAACTCGACCTCCGGGAGGGCGGAACCGAAGTAGCCGATGGCGCGGTACACGGCCTGGACCGGGTAGTCGACAAACTCGCCAGTGCCGCGGGCATTGCCGGTGCCGTCCAGTTCGGTGCGCTCGAACTTGATCCCGGCGACGCGGCCGGGAGCCTCGGCGCCGTCGTAGACCTCCACCGGGCTGTGCAGGAAGTGCAGGTGCAGCCGGCGGGACGCGGTGAGCTCGGAGAGGTCCTCGGGCTGTTCGGCGATCCAGTTGGTGAGCGTGCCCACCATGGTCTTGGTCTGGTTGTTGCTCTGGATCTGCCGGTCGGACTCGGCGTCGAACTCGAAGTCCTCGGCGTAGAGGATGATGTCGACGTCCTTGGAGTGGGAGAGTTCGCGCAGCTCCAGGGGCGTGAACTTGACCTGGGCCGGCCCGCGCCGGCCGAACACGTGCACATCCGTGACGGGCGAGGACTTCAGCCCGGCGTAGACGTTGTCCGGGATTTCGGAGACCAGGAGGTCGTCGGCGTGCTTGGAGAGCATGCGGGCCACGTCCAGGGCCACGTTGCCGTTGCCGATCACGGCGATTTCCTTGGCCTCCAGCGGCCATTCGCGGGACACGTCAGGGTGGCCGTCGTACCAGGACACGAAGTCGGCGCCGCCGTAGGAACCCTCGAGCTCGATGCCGGGGATGTTGAGGTCCGCGTCCTTGATGGCGCCGGTGGCGAAGATGACGGCGTCGTAGTGGGTGCGGAGGTCACCGATGGAGAGGTCCGTGCCGTAGTCCACGTTGCCGAAGAAACGGATGTCGCCGCGGTCCAGGACCTTGTGCAGGGCGTTGACGATGCCCTTGATGCGGGGGTGGTCGGGGGCCACGCCGTAGCGGATCAAGCCGTAGGGTGCCGGGTAGCGGTCGAAGAGGTCGATGCTGACGGTGAGCTCGCCGCTCTTGACGGCCTCGCTCTTGGTCAGGATGTCCGCGGCGTAGACGCCGGCGGGACCGGAGCCGACGACGGCAACGCGCAGCGGTCGGGCGGCGGTTCCTACAGGGGTGTTCGTTGACACGGCTGTGTTCCTTTTTCTTCTGCATCCGTTGCTCCACAACTGCCCTTTTGAGGCTTGATAACGGCAGTTGTGGAGCAATCGACGGGTGTTAGGGGGTCAGTACGCGGGTCTTGGTGGTGCGGGGAGCATTCGGGGAGGTGGTGCTGTAGTCCGCGGTCTTGAAGTGCGACGGCGCGAACGGGCTGACGCGGACCACGTCGCCGATCACGATCACGGCGGGGTTCGCGACGCCGGCGGCCTCCGCCTGGTCCGCGATGGTCCCGAGAGTTCCGATGGTCACCCGCTGGTTCGGCAGGTATCCATTCTCTACGATGCCAACAGGCGTCCCCTGAGGCAAACCGGCGCGGGCCAGGGAGGCTGCGGAATCGCGCAGCTGGCCCACGCCCATGAGCAGGATCACAGTGTGGTCGGCCCGGGCCGGGACTTCGGAGAGTTCCTCGTGGCCAGTGACCACGCTAAAGCCTTTGGCGAGCCCGCGGTGTGTGACCGGGATGCCAGCTGCGGCCGGGACGGAAATGGCCGAGGTGACGCCGGGAACCACTTCCACCTCGACGCCGTGCTGCCGGCAGAATTCGGCTTCCTCTCCGCCGCGGCCCAGGACGTATGGGTCGCCGCCCTTGAGCCGGACCACACGGTGGCCCTGCACGGCTTCCTCGACCAGGATCCGGTTGATCTCAGACTGCGGCACGGGATGGTGGCCGGGGGTCTTGCCGACCTCGATCACGCGGACGTCGGGGGCCAGTTCGGCCAGGAGTTCACGCGGGCCGAGCCGGTCCGCCACCACGACGTCGGCCTGGCCCAGGAGCCGGCGGCCGCGGACGGTGATGAGTCCGGTGTCGCCGGGACCGCCGCCCACGAGGGCCACTGATCCGGCGGTTGCACCTGTGCCGGCCACACGGTGCCGGCGCAGCGGCAGGTCCCCGGTGTCCAGTGCGGTGGCGACGGCGTCGCGCAGGGCCATGGCGCGGCGCGGGTCTCCGCCGGCGTTGACGGCGATCTTGACGTCGTCCACCACGGCGACGGCGGGCGTCCAGGCGGCGGAAGCTTCGTGGTCGGAGGCGTTGACGCACCAGATGCGCTGCGCCTCGGCGTCGGCCGAGACCTGCGCGTCCACGGCGGCGTCGCCGGTGGCGGTCTGGACGAACCAGACGCCGTCGACGTCGGTGGGGCGGTACGGGCGGGGCTCCCAGTTCAGGAGGCCGGCGGTGGCAAGTTCAGCCAGGGCCGGGCAGGCGACCGGTGCCACGACGGTGACGCGGGCTCCGGCGTCGAGCAGCCCCTTGGTGCGCCGGGCGGCCACCGGTCCGGCGCCGACCACCAGCACGGGGCGGCCGAGGAGGCGCAGCGCCGTGGGGTAAATGTCCTGAATTGCCATGCATCGACGATAGGGCGGCGTCACAGAGCGGAACAACGGTACGGAAACACCAGTTCACGCAAGGTAATGCCGCGTCACATTGTGGCAATCGCCGCTCCTGATCTGCGGCGGCCGGCGGCGCCCCTATTTCACGGCGATGAGTTCGATCAGCTTGATGTCCGGATCCTTGGCGAGCATGGCGGGACCGTGTTCGCCGAGGGCGGCGGGGATGGCACCGCCCAGGTGGGCCTGCCGGTCCTCCTCGGTATCGAAGGTGTCGAAAATGCCGAAGGTGTTCTCATTGACCCGGAAGGCGTACCAGGTACGCGTTCCGGGCTCGTTGAGCACGATCTCGCGGCCCCCGTTCAGGAAGTCCCAGACATCCTGTTCCTTCCCGGCTTTGGCTTCGACCAGGGCCAGCACGCCAAATTTTGCTGCCACAGCGACCTCCTTGGAAACAGTCGTAAAAACAGTCTTGGAATGAGCCGCAACCCGGCCTATAGGCGTGAGTGTAGGCCCGCGCCTGAGCCCGGGCAAGGAGCCAACGCAAAAGCAACGCGGGGGTCACTTACCACCGATAGACCCGAGGAATATCGGCGGTAAGTGACCCCCGCGTTGCTGCGGAGGGGTGGTGGTGCGGAGGCGGGTGGAGGGGTTGTTAG